>JBHHXL010000117.1:0-12350 GCA_046757065.1 Anaerolineae bacterium | reverse complement strand
CGTTTAGACCAGAAGCCGGGTGACGTGATAGACGGTCACCTCGTCGCTGACACCTTTCAGGCGCAGGCCGGTGATGGGCCTGGCCTCGACCCGGCCTTGCAAGCAATCGTACGTTTCCTGGCTGACCAGCACCTGCCCGGCCTTGGCGGCGGAACAGATGCGTGCGCCCAGATTGGCCGCCTGACCGATGACGGTGTAGTCCGCCCGCTGCTCGCAGCCCATTTCGCCAACGGTCAGCTCGCCGGTGGCGATCCCCACCCCGATGGGGGCGGCATCAACCCCGCGCCGGCGCCAGGTATCGATCACCTTCTGATGGGCTTCTTGCATAGCCAGGCCCACGCGCACGGAGCGCAGGGCGTGGTCTTCCTGGGGGAAGGGCGCGCCGAATAAGGCCATAACCTCGTCGCCCACAAACTTGTCCAGCGTCCCTTCGCTGCCCAGGATGACCTCGGTCATCTGGCCCAGGTAATGGTTAATGAACCCCACAAACAGCTCCGGCTCGGTGCGCTCGGCCAGGGCCGTCGAGCCCCGGATGTCGGAGTAGAGCACACTGACTTCCGCCCGCTCGCCCTTGAGGAAATCGACGTTGGAGCTGGCTAACAACCGCTGCATCACTCGCGGGTCTACCGAGCGACCCAGCACCTCGCGCAAGCGGCGCTGCTCCAGGCTTTCAAAGATGGCCGTGTCCATCTGGCTGGCAATGGCGTGCAGCAAGCGCCGGTCCTCAACCTCGAAGCCGTGCGGCCCGTAGCGATTGGCCACCCCCAGAACGCCGATGATGCGGTCGTTCAAGATGAGGGGGATACACATCAACGAGCGCAAGCCCTCTTCCAACTGGTCGTAGCACAATAGCCTGGCGCGTTCCAGGGCTTCGTTGGCGACCTGAACTACGGTCTCGTAGTGAGGCGATACCCGGAAGAGGTCATCGTGGGTAGCAGCCCGCATCTCCAGCCTCTCTCCAGATGGATTGTAAAGCATCACAAACGCCATTTCGGCCTGAATGACGGCCCGTAATTCCTGCAAGACGGTCTCAAGCATATCATCGAAGGACAGGTGCTGGTCGCGGATACGGTCCACCCGGTAGATCGTTTCCAGCTCTTTGTTGCGCTGCTGTAGCTCGTATTGGCGATAGCCCTGGATGACCGCCGAGTCGATCTGGCTCTCCGCCGCCTCCAGCAGCCTGACATCGCCGTTGCGGAAAGGGTTGTGGGAGCGGGCCAGCAGCAGGGTGCCCAGGTGCTCGTCATCGCCCATAACGATGGGCACGATGGCCAATTCCAGGGTATCGGAGGGCTCCTGCCGGCGCAACACTTCCGGCACCTCCTCCCCGCGCCAGATGGCAACGCCCGTGAGGTTCAGAGAGCGTTCGGTCAGGATGCGAACCACGTCCGCCTCCAACTGTCCAAAGCGCTGGCCCCGGTCGTTGACGGCCTTCAGCCGCAATTCACCCGTTTCCCGATCCAGCAGGCACAGCAGGCACAAATCGGTTTGCAACTGGTCGGCCAGGACGTTGACGATGCCGGACAGCATTGCCAGCGGATCGGGCGCGGTGTCACGGACGTGATCGATGGCCAGGATCAAATCCAGTTCCTGTTGCTTAAGCTCAAGTTCGTATCGCAGCCGTGTCAGTTCATCTTGCCCCATAACTCGCACTCCTCAAGGCAGTCCCTAAAACCCTCTTACGTGACAACTTGAGTCAATTATAACACCGGCCGGAGACGAACTAAATGAAACTTTAAGGCTATAGCTTTTCGGCTCAACTTGCTAACGGACACTTCTCAAATTTGACGGAGGGTCTCCGCTAACCAGGGAGATTTTAGGCCGGAGAGTAGCAGGTAGCAGGTCGCAAGTGGCAAAGTGTACCCAAAAAACCTGCTGCTTGCGACGTACTACCTGTCACTTCGCTGCAAAATGCCTGCCAAATCCAGAGAGTGTCCGTTAGCAAATCGACTCAAAAGAACAAATCTAGCGGCAGGTCAGCAGAAAGATTGGGGGGGTCTGTCCCGAATTTTAGGTGCGACGCACTTCCAACAAATCATTTGCCTGAAAAGCACGCTGAGAACCACAAACACCTGCACTGCCGTAGGTAACGGTACGACCGTTGTCCTCTCTGTCATCGGTCGATTGTACGCAGCCAAGACTTCGCGTACTGTTGCTTCGCGCGCAGGCGCACGTGAAATTTGGGACGCACCCGATTGGGGCTGTGACTTGTATCCCCCTGAGCAACGAGGTATAATAGTCATAGAGACCATAAGGACTATAAAGCGGCAGCAACGGTACATCGCGTTTTGATTGCACACCAACCAACCTTAGACAGAGCTTAGACTCACATACCGTTGCCGACGGAGGTGAAAAATGACTGAGGTTAGCGTTAGCGAGGCCAAAGCGAGCTTTTCAGAATATCTAAATCGGGCTGCCTATGGACGAGAGCGGGTTATCATCCTTAGCCGGGGCAAGCCCAAGGCTGCCATGATCAGCATCGAAGATTTCCGCCGCTTTGAGGAACTAGAGGACGCTCTGGCTGCGCAAGAGGCAATAGAAGCCTACGAAGCGGGTGAAACCGACCCCTGGGAGGAGGTCAAGGCAGAGCTGGCCGGGGCGAACATTGTCGTACAAGATTGAGGTAGAACGTCGAGCGCAAAGAGAACTGACGCGATTGCCCAAACAGGATCAAAGCCGGGTTGTGACAGCAATTGAGGCGTTGACGGAGAATCCCCGACCGCCCGGCTGTTTGCCTGTTCGGGTCGCCCCCAAGGGAACATACCGTATTCGCGTGGGCGATTACCGGGTGATTTACGTTGTTTTGGATACGGACCGGGTAATCGTGATCGCCCGCATTGCCCGCCGTAGTGAGCGAACGTATCGAAACCTGTGAGCGATTGGAACGCCCCACAGCGCTAGGGCATCCGGGGGAATATATCACCTGACGGTGACGCGGGTTAATTCCACAAAATCCCCAACCGTCTGCCCCGCCTCGTCCAGAACCGGCAGCCGGGGCCCGTCGGGGGGCCGGTACAGGCCGACGATCAGGCGATACTCGCCGGGGGGGGCGTCCGGGCTGAGAGGGATGTCGTAGGGATCGACCACCACTTCGCCGGGCAGCCAGCCGGTGACCGGTTCCTTGCCGCGCCGCCCCGGCGCTTTATCCTGCTGCCCCAGAACCTGAACGTCGCTCAGGGGGCAGGGCCGTCCCGGCGCACACGGCCCCAGCAGTTGGGTAAACACGATGTAGGTTTCGTCAAACTGGGCGATATCCTGCCAATACAGGGTCAGGGGCAGAGACTGGCCGGGGTGCAGGGTCAGGATCGGGGCGTCGTAGCCCAGCAGGCGGGCCTGGCCGCCCAGGTTGGCCCCCACCGGATGCGGCAGCGACGGCACCTCAAAGCGGCGGTTCTCCTTCTCGACCACGCGCACGCCGGGCAGGGTAGCCGAGTCGCCCCAGGGCAGGCCCCAGCGCACCCGGGCCAGGGTCGAGCCGTCGGGCCGCAGCCAGCGCAGCCGAAGCCGCAGGGCGTTCTCGCCGGTGGGCGCATCGGCCGGAACGATGACCGGCACCTCTTGCCGCACCTGCTGCCCCGCGGCCCAGGTCGATGTTTCAGCCGGGGGACGGCTTTGCCAGCTACGCCAGCTTTGCCCCCGGCGGTCCACCAGCTCGACCTGGAGGGTGTACGCTTCCGGCGGCGGTTGCAAGGCCCGCCACAGAAAGGTGATCAAAAAGCCTTTGCCCTGCCCGACCCGCGAGACGCTCAGGTTCATGGCCTCCAGGGCGATTTCATAGTTGAATTGCACGCCGCGCACGGGCTTCAAATCCCCCAGATCGACCGCGTCGCCGGGCGCGGGCGGCGTGACGCTGATCGGGCCCAGGTCCAGGACCGTCTTGCCGGAGGGCAGGGGCCACTCGGCGTGGTAATCCTGGTAGGCAGTCAGTTGCAGACGGTACGTTCCCGGCAACGTGCCCGCCGGAACCGGCAAGGCGGAGAAGCCCAGCGCGGGCTGGTTTGCCGCCAGAAAATCGCCGGGGAACCAGCCGCTCAACAGGCGCTCGTCGATTTGGGCCAGGCGTTGCTCGCCGTCCACCAGGCGCAGGGAGTAGCTCGTCTCCGGCGGCAGATCGGCCAGCGCCAGCCAGTTGAGCGTGACCGGCAACGGCCCGCCGGCGTAGACCTGGCCGGGAAACCCGGCCCCCAGCAAACGCAGCCGCCCGTCAAAAACGGCATCGCTGGGCTGGGCCAGATCAGGTAGCAGGTCCAGGCCGGCTTGATCCAGCGGAACCAGGCGCACCAACCGCCCCCAGGAAAGGGCCTGGTAATCCCGGCCCACGCCCGCCGGCCAGCTACCGGGATCAGCCCGGAGCGCATCCCGGCCAGCCCCCGGCAGCGGCCCCCCGATGTACAACGCCTGTCCTCCGGCAAGCCAGTCGATAGCTTTTGCCTGGGTGGGCGGATAGAGACCGAACAAATCGGGCCGCTCCCCCTCGGCGTGCTGCAAATACCAGAACGAGGTCAGGTCGCCCCATTGGGCCATCACCCCGCCCCCTTCTTGCAGCGGATGGGCCAGCACCCCGGTCCAGTAACGCTCGATGGAATCATCCCACTTGTGGCCCAACCAATCGATGTTGTCTTGAGCCTGCCGGACGGGAAGACCGAGGAAGGCCAGCAACGCCAGCGCAGCAAACGCCGGGGACCCTCGCCCGGCAACTCTCCGGCCCAACTCCACGATCGCGGCTACGGCCGCCCCGGCAAAGACGGCGATCATCAGGTCCGAGGTCAGCAGAAAGGCATTCTGCTCGCCCTGGCCGTAGGTCAGCACAAAAGGGATGGGCAGGGCGTACATCAGAAACAGCGGCCAGAAGCGGCGCGGGCGCTGCCGGGCCAGCCACAGCGCGCCGAGCAGCCCCAACGCCGCCCCCCAGACCGTGAAATCGTCCAGAAGCAAAGGCAGATAGACGGTGCGCAGGCGCAGGGGGACCAGGCCCCACGACGAGCCCGTGGTCACCCCGCCGGTGAAATCGGCGGCGGTGAAGTAGCGAAGCCAGCCGCCCAGGCCGGAGTGGTAAAAATCGGCCAGGAGGCCGCGAGCGATGGCCGGCTCCCGGCCCAGGCGGGCGATGAGGGCCTCGGCCCGGAGGGGCACGTAGGCGTAGAGCAGCAGGGGCAGCAGGGCCAGGGGCCAGCGGCGCAGGGCGCGGGTCACCTTCGGCCTGCGCCCGGCCTCACGCTGGCTCAGCCACCACAGCCATAAAACCCCCGGCGCAAGCAAAAGGGTGGTCGAATGGACCCCCAGGCCCAGCCCCAACAACAACGGCGGCAGCCACCTGGGGCCGTCGGGGGAGCGCCCCTCGTCCGGGCGGCCCTTCCGCAGCAAGCTGTAGAGCAGGCCGCTGAACAGCAGGACGTTCAGGGTGTAAATCTTGGCCTCGGTGGCCCAGCGCCAGTAGGTCGGCAACGTAGCGAACAGCAGCACCCCGGCCAGGGCAGCCGGTCGATCCTGCAAAATACGGCGCATCACCCCGTAGAGGAAGGGCAGGGCCAGCGCCCCGCACAGCGCCGAGAACAGGTTCATCCGCCAGGCGACCTGGCCGGCTGGGAAGAGGATGAGCCACAGCCTGGCCGCCAGCAGATAGACCGGATAGCCGGTCGGGTAGGTGACGCCCCCAACCAGCGGCGTGTACTGAAACAGGGCCGGGTCGCCGTCGAGGACCGTTGGGGCCAGGGTGGCGATGTAAGCCGCAAGCGCCGCCCCAAACAGGATCAGGCCGAGCCAATGGTCCCTTGAGAATCGTTGCCGAACAGCGTGTGCCGCTAATCTCAAACGCACGTTTTACCGCTTCAACCTCTCATTCGACATTGATGGATTAGATTGGTTCAATCTCGAAGATTGAACCAATCTGGCCCCTGCCACCTGCTACCTGCTCCCTGCCCCCCAGACCTCCGCGAGCTGGGCTTTGACCCGCTCATCGGCGTAAGGGATGCCGAACAGGCGGCGGAATCCGGCCACCAGCGCCAGGCGCTCCGCCGGCGAGATGAAGGCCGCCTCGCCGGCTGCGGTAACCGGCAGGCGGGCCGCCATATCCCAGACGGCCTCATTCCAGGGCGCATCCCCCCGCACGAATCCCAGGGCATACCCGAAAGCCCGCTGGTCGCCGGTCCACCAGAAAGGCGTGGCCCGCACCTGGATCACATCGCCGGGTTGCCAGCGCCCCGTCGGCCACCAGACAAGGGCCGGAGGCTGCTCCTGCGTCGCCCCGGCCAGGCGCCCCGCTTCATCCAGGCGGTACAAAACCAGCCGGTAATCCTCCGCCGGTTGGGACAGAACCCGAAAGGTTAAGAGCACCTGCGGCTCGTTGACGTTCTCCTCGGCGGCCTGCCGCCGCCAATGCGTGTCCACCGCCACCAGCTCGATCTCGCCGGCGAAGGTCACCTCCGCCTGCGGGTCGAGGGCCGGCCCCGGCGGAGAAGGAAACAGGAACGATTGGAACGCCTGGCTGGTGGGCAGCCGGGGGGCGTTGCGCCGCATCAGCAGGTAACCGTCGCTGGAGGCCACCAGGCCAAAATCGGGGTCGATGGCCATCCCGGTCAGCAACTCGCCCTGCGCGTTTTCTCGATTGACGAAGGCCGGATGGGCCACATCGAGGAACACGTACTCAAAGCCCGGATCGAAGGGGCCGTTCCAGACCGCCACCCGGCGGCGATGGCTGACGCGCGGCACCAACTCCGCCTGAGCCAGGACGCTGGCCTGGGGCGGGATCAGGGCGGCCATTTCCTCACCCAGCGCGTGGTGAGCCGTCACCTCCGGCCAGTGAAACGGACGGGCCAGGGGAGAGTATCCCCGGAAATAGTGATAGATCAATGAACTAACGAGCAGCAGCAGGGTTAAGATGGACAAGGGGGAATGAACGAGATTTGCAACCCGCCTTGCCACCCTTGGTCCTTCGTCCTTCGTCCTTCGTCCTTTGCCAATGACTCGCTCGTATCCCGAAGACAAGATATGCGCCAGCCGGGCCAGGCCGTCCACAGCGGCCAGGGTCAGGAAAGGCAGCATCGGGGCGGCATAATGCCAGGTCTCGATTTGCTGGTAGAGGGGGCTGCTGCTGAGCATCGTGATGGCCAGCGTGGGGGCGGCCATCACCAGGAAGGGCAGCCCGGCCAGGCCAGCAAAACCGAACGGGGCCAGCACCATCCGCCACTCGCGGATATTGGCGGGGGTCAGGAGCAGGCCCAGGACCTTGCCCGGCGTTCGCAGGGGCGAGAGGAGGATGGCCAGGGGCGAATCGCCCAGGCCGCGGAAGAAATCGACGTAGGCCGAAGTCTCGCCCGCCCCGCTGCGGTTGGCGGGGATGATCAGGTAAAAGGCGATGTAGAACCAGGCCAGCCCAACCAGGGCCAACACCGCCCCCGCCTTCCAGCGCCGGATGACAAGGATGAGATACAGGCCCACCATCAAGATGTGAAGCGAGATATCCTCCTTGGTGCTCAAGGCCAGCAGGAAGAAGATTGCGCTCCACAGATAGGCCCGGCCCGCCGCCGAAGCCTGCCCGCCGTCGCCCTCAACCGGAGCGAGATTGGGCCGGGGCCAGCGCCACAGGCCGCCGCGCTCGCCCGAGGCGACCAACGCCCGGTCCAGAAAATAGAGCGCGGCCAGGGTAAAGGGCGGCGACAGGGCCACGGCGTGAAAATCGAACAGGTTGGCCGCCTCCGTGGCCGGCAAGAGAAAATAGGCAGCAACGATAACCAGGGCCGGACCCTCCCCCCCCAATCGACGGCGGGCCAGCAAAAAGAGCGGCCAGCCGGCCAGGCCCAGGGCCAGCGTCTGGGCCCAGATCAGCCACAGGGGGCTGGGCTTGAGCCAGTAAAGCGGCACGAACAGAAACAGGATCGGCTCGACGTGGGCCGCGAAGCGGTTGGGGCCGATAAAGGGGGCCAGGCTGATGGCCAGGCCGCGCCCCTGGGCGGCGTTCCAGATGGCCTGATCGTAAGTGCCCATATCAAAGGCGCTGGTTTCAAACGCCAGGTGCTCCCGGCTGGCCAGCGCGCCAAACGTACCTATGTAAAGGGCGATCAGGATCGCCAGGGCGATGTACGCCCGATTGGAACCAGACTTCAAGGGCAAACCTCGTAGCTTCGGTGCATTGCCCAATATTTTGCCACAGCTAGGGCGAAACGGCGAATTATGTGCCCGCAACGCTCCCAGTCTCCGCGGAGCGAAGATCCGGCCCAATTAAAGGTGCGACGCACTTCCGCCAAGCCATTTGCGCAAATACTGTACTTCAGACCCGAGTTTTGCACGTTGGAAGGCATCTCAGAAGTGCGTCGCACCTAATTCTCCCCAAATCTGGCATCGCCTGGAAAGCGAGTCCAGATTGCCACCGTTTCGCCTTATTTGGTATACTGGACATGGGTCACATACCCAACGCTATACCTGGGATGGAGGAATCGATGACTTCAGACAACCACATTCGGGCCGGGGGGGGCACGGCCACCCCCTGCGAGGACCAGCCCTCTGACGAACACCAGGCCCTGATCGCCGAGTTACAAGAGCAACGGGCCAAAATCAAGCAAGGGGGCGGCCCGGCCCGCATCGAGGCCCAACACGCCAAAGGCAAGCTAACGGCCCGCGAGCGCCTGGCCCGCCTGCTGGACGAAGGCAGCTTCCAGGAGATCGACCCCTTCATCACCCACCGCCACCACGACTTCGGCCTGGATCAGAAGCAGCATCCGGGCGACAGCGTCGTCACCGGCTTCGGCAAGATCGAAGGCCGGCGCGTCTGCGTCTACGCCCAGGACTTCACCGTGATGGGCGGCTCATTCTCCGAGGTCCAGGGCCAAAAGGTGGCTAAGGTGATGGACCTGGCTTTGGAAGCGGGCGTGCCGGTCATCGGCCTGAACGACTCGGTGGGGGCGCGCATCCAGGAGGGCGTCTACAGCCTGGCCGCCTACGCCGACCTTTTCTGGCGCAACACCCAGGCCAGCGGCGTCGTGCCCCAGATCAGCGTGATGCTGGGGCCATGCGCCGGCGGGTCGGTTTACTCCCCCGGCCTGACCGACTTCGTGATTATGACCAAAGGCAGCAGCCATATGTTCATCACCGGCCCGGAGGTGATCAAAACCGTGACCCACGAGGAGGTTGACCTGGAAACGCTGGGCGGGGCGATGACGCACAGCACCGTCAGCGGCGTGGCCCACTTCGCCGCCGAGGACGAAGACCACGCCCTGGAGCTGACCCGCACCCTGCTCGGCTACCTGCCCCTCAACAACGCCGAGCCGCCGCCCGCCGCCGAACCGACCGACCCGCCCTGGCGGATGGACCCGGAGCTGAACACCCTCGTGCCTATTGACCCCGGCGAAGCCTACAATATGAAGACCGTCATCCGCAAGATCGTCGATCAGGGCAGCTTTTTCGAGGTTCAGGAATTCTTCGCCCAAAACGCCATCGTCGGCTTTGCCCGCCTGCACGGGCAGGTGGTGGGCCTGGTCGCCCAGCAGCCGTTGATCCTGGCCGGGGTGATCGACATTGACGCCTCCGACAAGATGGCCCGCTTCATCCGCTTCTGCGATGCCTTCAACATCCCACTCATCACCTTCGTCGACTCCCCCGGCTTTCTGCCGGGCGTGGCCCAGGAGCACGGCGGCATCATCCGGCACGGGGCCAAGATCGTCTACGCCTATTCCGAGGCGACCGTACCCAAACTGACGGTGGTCACGCGCAAGGCGTACGGCGGGGCCTACATCGTGATGGCCAGCAAATTCATCCGGGCGGACCTGGTCTTCGCCTGGCCTACGGCCGAGATTGCGGTCATGGGCGCCGAGGGGGCGATCAACATCCTGCACACCGGGCAACTGAAGCAGGCGGACGACCCGGAGGCTCTCCGCGCGCGCCTGGCCGCCGAATTTCGGGAGAAGTTTTCCAAACCCTACCGGGCCGCGATGAGCGGCCACATCGACGACATCCTGGTTCCGGCCGAAACGCGCCCGCGCCTGATCGCCGCCCTGGAATTGCTGCGCGATAAGCAAGCCACGCTGCCGCCCAAAAAGCACGGGAATATGCCTGTCTGACGGACGAATGACCAATGACGAATGACGAATTGAAAATGGAGCCTATTTTTGCAGGAGTCCAGGGCAGCCGTATTGAGGGCTTTAGCCCTTTGCGGTGGGTAAGGGCTGAAACCCTCAATACAACGCCTGGCTACCCGCCAACAGGCAGACAGCTATTTTCAGAGGAGACGGACCGTCCCTGCGGGACAGCAGCGAGAATGAAAATGGAGTGCAGAGCTTGCTCTGCCCCGGCAAACCAAGGTTTGCACTCCTATTTTCAGAGACGAGACGCGATAGAGATTCATCCTTCACGCGCTGCGTTCCGCCTTCACCCTTATTTTATACGAGGAGATGTATCCCCTTGTCCGAACTGATCTGGCAGGGGTTGGTCCTGAGCGCCGCCGGCCTCGGGCTGACCTTCTCCGGCCTGGGATTGCTGATCATCGTAATGATCGTCTTGCAGCGTTTCTCGCAGGGCAAGGGCCGGCGGCTGGTCCCCGACGAGCAACCCGCCGAGAGCCGGTCCTACGGCAGCAGCCTGGCCCACGACACGCAAGAGGAGGAGGTGGTGGCGGCCATCGCCGTTGCCCTGGCCCATCTGCACCTGCTGAACGTGGCGCAAGGGCGCCTGGGCGCGGCCCTCGAAGCGGAGCGCGGCCCCTGGTGGAGCCGGGGGCTGGCCCAACAGCACCTGCACTCCCGGCGGCAAACAGGAGGAAAACGCTAACTATGGCTTCATCCCTAAGACGACGGGTCCGGGTCAACGTCAACGGCAAGGCATTTGTTGTTGAAGTGGGCGACCTGGGGACATCCCCGATCACCGTCAGCGTCAACGGGCGGCCCTACCTGGTAAACATCGAAACCGACGACCTGGAAATCGTGCCGGGCGATACCTCGGTGACGACGCTGGAATCGATCCGCCGCGCCACCTCAAGCCCGGAGAAAGCGCCGTCGCCGCCCGGCCCGGCCGGCCCGCTGGTGGGACAGGTCAAAGCGCCGATGCCCGGCAACATCCTCGACATCAAAGTGCGGGCGGGCGAACAGGTGCGCTTTCGCCAGCAACTCTGCTCGCTGGAGGCGATGAAAATGAAAAACGCCATCCGCTCCCCCCGCGATGGGGTCATTGCCAGCGTGGAGGTGAGCGAAGGCCAGACCGTGGCCCACGGCGATGTTTTGTTCACGTTTGAGTGAGGGCGGCGGATTATGGACCTCAACCAGTTGTTGATGCTCCTGTCCGCCCCGGCGCAGCTCACCTGGCAGATGGCGGTGATGATGCTGGCCGGCGGGCTGCTCATTTACCTGGCCGTCGCCAGGGATTACGAGCCGGTCCTGCTGCTGCCCATCGGCTTTGGGGCCATCATCACCAACCTGCCCCTGACCGGCATCGCCGGTGAACACGGGTTGCTGGGCCTGCTCTACCGGGTTGGCATCGACACCGAACTATTTCCGCTACTGATCTTCATCGGCGTCGGGGCCATGACCGACTTCGGCCCGCTGCTGGAAAATCCCAAGATGGCCTTGCTGGGCGCAGCCGGACAGTTTGGCATCTTCGGCACGCTGATGCTGGCCCTCGTCCTGGGATTTGACCTGAAGGAATCGGCTTCGATCGGCATCATCGGGGCCATCGACGGCCCGACGGCGATCTACGTCTCGACCCAGCTCGCGCCGCACCTGCTGGGCCCCATCGCTGTGGCGGCCTACAGCTATATGTCGCTGGTGCCCATCATCCAGCCGCCGGTCATGCGCCTGCTGACCACCGAGGCCGAGCGCAAGGTGCGGATGCCCTACACCCAGCGCGAGGTTTCCAAAACCGCCCGCGTGCTGTTCCCCATCATCGTCACCATCATCGTCTCGTTGCTGGCCCCGGTGGCCTCGCCGCTCATCGCGGCCCTGATGTTCGGCAACCTGATGCGCGAGTCGGGCGTGGTCGAGCGGCTCAGCCAATCGGCCCAGAACGAGCTGGCCAACATCACCACCATCTTCCTGGGCCTGGCGATCGGCAGCACGATGACGGGCGAGAGCTTTATCCGCCTGGACACGCTGCTCATCCTGGCAATGGGCCTGCTGGCCTTCGTTCTGGACACGGCCGGGGGGGTGTTGTTCGGCAAGCTGATGTACGTCCTGTCCCACAAGAAGTTTAACCCGCTCATCGGCGCTGCCGGCATCAGCGCCTTTCCCATGTCGGCCCGCATTGTGCAGCGGGTAGGGCAGGAGTATGACTTTGAGAATTTTCTGCTGATGCACGCTATGGGGGCCAACACCGCCGGCCAGCTGGGCAGCGTCATAGCGGGAGGGGTGGTGCTGGCCCTGCTGGGAGGG
>JBHHXL010000116.1:0-12352 GCA_046757065.1 Anaerolineae bacterium | reverse complement strand
TGGGGTTGGGCTGGTTCAGCCTGCACGCCGATTGCCACGACGAGGCCCTGAGCGGCCCTCCCGGCCACTACGAAGATTCTACTTAATTCGCTTTTGTGGTATCATAAGGTGCACACTACATCACCAAACGCAAGCGAGGTTTTATTGAGCCGCAAAAGTTTCCTGGTTGCTCTAGCTTTTGTTTTGCTGTTGTGGGGCCTGTTTTCAGGCTGGGTCGTGTCAACAGCACAGGGCGATCTGGCCTGGGGGCGGCTCCTATTGGGCGGCGGCTTCTTCTTCGTCGTCACCCTGGGGTTGCTGAACAGTTATTTCAACCGCCCCCGCAAAGAAGACCCCTGGTACGAGCTGGCAGCGCGTACCGGCCTGACCTGCCGGGCCCGGAGCGGCTTGCTGGGATACCCGCTGCACCTGACCGGGACCTACCAGGGTTATCCCCTGACCCTGTACGTCCAACGCCGGGGCCGGCTGCAACCGGCGGCGACGCGCATCGAGCTGACAGTTCCCAACCGGGCCAAGACCAGCCTGCGCCTGCGCGGGCCTTACGATGCCGACGACGCGCCCTTTGACCGCCTCATCGGTAATTTCTTCGGCGCTCGAAAGTTCGAAATCGGCGAGCGGTTGTTCTTCATCAGCAGCCAGCCGGAGCAACTGGCCGGCAACCTGTTCAGCCCCACCGACCCCCGTCGCAAACCGCTGCGCGACCGGCTAAAAACGCTGACACAACCGGTCAACATCGAGGTTCAGGGCTCGCAACTGTATTTTGAGCAGCCGGGAATGATTTTGAAAAATATCGCGTATATCGAGTTTCTCTTCAACCTGCTGAGTGATCTGGCCCTGGAAGTCGAACGGGCCAGCAGTTGGACCCGAATTTGAGCCGTGCCTGCCGGGCGGAAGCCCGGCGGGTGTCCACCGGCTAAGGAATTGCAGGCAGCTCGATGAGCAAATACCAGAGGAAAGGGCAACAACTGGCGGCGCTGTTCTTTGTGGGCAGTCTCCTGTTCAACTATCCGCTCCTATCCCTTTTCAGTACAGAAGGACTGGTCGGCGGCATCCCCATCTTATACGTTTACATTTTTACCATCTGGGCAGCGCTGATCGGGTTTATGGCGGTTACCATTGAATTCCGCAAGTAACAACCGGGCAGGCGGGGAGTTATGTTGCAAAGTTGGGTGATTCTGCTCAGTTCGCTGGCCTATATCGGGCTGCTTTTTGGCATCGCCTATTACGGCGACAAGCAGGCCGATAGCGGGCGCAGCCTGGTCAGCAACCCCTATGTCTACGCCCTGTCGCTGGCCGTTTATTGCACCGCCTGGACATTCTACGGCAGCGTCGGGCGGGCGGCCAGCAGCGGCGTCGGATTCTTGCCGATTTACCTGGGGCCAACCCTGATGGCCGCCCTGTGGTGGCTGGTGCTGCGCAAAATCATCCGCATCAGCAAGGTCAACCGCATCACCTCCATCGCCGATTTCATCGCCTCCCGTTACGGCAAAAGCGCGGTCCTGGGGGGCCTGGCCACGATCATGGCCGTCATAGGCATCATCCCCTACATTTCCCTCCAGTTGAAAGCCATCTCCACCAGTTTTACCGTGCTGTGGCACTACCCCCAAATCGTTATGCCGGCCCAAACCAAGGCTCTGCCCGTCCTGAGCGACACCGCCTTTCACGTCGCCCTCCTGCTGGCTGTTTTTGCCATCCTGTTTGGCACGCGCCACCTGGACGTGACCGAGCACCACGAGGGATTGGTGGCGGCCATTGCCTTCGAGTCCGTGATCAAGCTGCTGGCATTTCTGGCGGTGGGGATATTTGTCGCCTTTGGCCTGGGCAATGGCTTTGGCGACCTGTTTAGCACGGCGATGGCCAACCCGGAACTAAAAGCGTTGCTGACCTTCGAGGGGGGCGGCGGGAATTATTTGAGATGGGCCTGGCTCACGGCGCTGTCGATGATGGCCATCATGTTTCTGCCCCGGCAATTTCAAATGGCCGTGGTCGAAAACGTCAACGAAAACCATCTCAACAAAGCCATCTGGCTTTTTCCCCTGTACCTGCTGGCGATCAACATCTTCGTCCTGCCCATCGCCCTGGCCGGATTGCTCCAATTTCCCAACGGCGGCGTCGACCCGGACACCTTCGTCCTGGCCTTGCCGATGGCCGGACACCAGCAAATGCTGGCCCTCTTTGTCTTTATCGGCGGGTTTTCCGCCGCCACCGGTATGGTGATTGTGGCCACAGTCGCCTTGAGCACGATGGTGTCCAACGACCTGGTGCTGCCGCTGCTGCTGCAATTCAAGGCGCTACGCCCGGCTGAACGAAGCGATTTGAGCGCGCCCCTGCTCGGCATCCGGCGAAGCGCGATCATCATCATCCTGCTTCTGAGTTACGCTTACTTCCGGCTGACAGGCGCTTCGCAAGCCCTGGTGTCCATCGGCCTGATCTCCTTTGCCGCCGTGGCCCAATTCGCCCCCGCAATTCTGGGGGGGATGTACTGGAAGGGCGGAACGCGTTTAGGGGCCCTGGTCGGCTTGAGCGGGGGTTTCCTGGTCTGGGCCTACACTCTGCCCCTGCCCTCGCTGGCCCACGCCGGCCTGCTGGCTGACAGATTCATCGAAACCGGACCGTTGGGCCTGGCGCTCCTCAAGCCACATGAACTGATGGGCGTGACCGGGCTGGACCCCATCACCCACTCCCTGTTCTGGAGTATGCTGGTTAATATCGGCGGCTATGTCATCGTCTCGCTCCTGGGGCGCCAAAACGTCATCGAGCATAGCCAGGCCAGCCTCTTCGTCGATATTTTCAGACGCCCTATGACCAGTGACTCGCGGAGCCTGTGGCGCGGCACGGCTTCGGTACCGGCCCTGCACGGCCTGCTGACCCGCTTTCTGGAACCGGAGCGCGTCAACGAAACCTTTGCCCGGTACGCCCGGCAGCACGGTCTGAACTGGACCGATGCGCCCACCGCCGACGCCGAACTGGTTGAATTTGCCGAGAAATTGCTGGCCGGAGCCATCGGGGCCGCTTCGGCCCGGGTGATGGTGGCTTCGGTGGTCACAGAAGAACCCCTCAGTATCGAAGAGGTGATGGACATCCTGGACGAGACATCGCAGGCGATTGCCTACAGCCACCAACTTGAGCAGAAATCGCTGGAGCTGGAAGCAGCCACGGCCGAGCTGCGGGCGGCCAACGAGCGCTTGCAGGAACTTGACAAACTCAAGGACGACTTTATTTCAACCGTCACCCACGAACTGCGCACACCCCTGACCTCGATCCGGGCCTTCTCCGAGATTTTGTATGACAACCCCGACTTAAACCCGGAGCGGCGCGTCCGGTTTCTAGACATCATCTTGAAAGAAAACGAACGGCTGACCCGCTTGATCAACCAGGTGCTGGACCTGTCCAAAATCGAGTCTGGCAAGATGGAATGGGTCTTGAACGAAGTGGAGCTCGACGAGTTAATTCGCCAGGCGCTCCGCACCACCGGCCAGCTCTTCAGAGAGAAGAACATCCGGCTCGAAGTAGACCTGCCCGCCGAGGTCCCGTCGGTACTGGTCGACCGGGACCGGGTCATGCAGGTTTTGCTCAATTTGATCTCAAACGCCATAAAATTTTGCGACAAACGGGCCGGATGGGTAAAAGTTGGGCTGCAAGTGCAGGAACACGCCCTGCAAGTTGATGTGAGCGATAACGGGCCGGGCGTTCGCCCCGAGGACCGGGAGATCATCTTCGACAAATTCCGCCAGGTGGGGGACACCCTGACCGAGAAACCGCACGGAACAGGGCTGGGGCTGCCGATCTGCTACCAGATCATCACCTATTTTGGCGGGCAGTTGTGGGTCAGCAGCGAACTGGGGCGCGGCGCGACCTTTTCGTTTACGCTGCCCTTCGGCCCGCCCCAACCTGAAGCGGAGTCCGTCGAGGCCGAGGCCGAATCTGGCTGGCTGGCCGCCGTCAGATCATTCCGCAATTTTGCCTCAACCAAAAACGCACGGAGGGAAGAACTATGATAACCCACAACCGCAAGTGGCGCATCCCCCTGGGGGCTTTTGTCGGTGCGATCGGAGGGATCAGTTTAACGACCAGTATTTTCCCCTTCGCCGTCACCAAAATCTTCACCTATATCACGTTTGAGGCCCTGTTGGGTGTTTTGAGCTTTACCGTTCCAATGGCCCTGCTGTGGGCTATTGGCGGTGGACTCGTTGGTTATCGAGGCGGCGCCCGGGCCGGTGGACTCATCTTCGGCCTGTGCGGGCTGTTAGCCGGTCTGATCCTGGCCCTGTTTGCCGCCGGTGGGGATCTGCCGCTTGTTGCCGTAGGGGGGGTAACCGGCGTGCTTTACGGCATTCCCGGCGGCCTGATCATGGGCCGGGTCTTCCCGCCACTTTCACCAACGTAGGGCCTGACCAAATAAATTCTGATAAACCGTAGGTCACGTTTTTAACGTGACTGTCACGCTGCAAGCGTGACCTACTTATCAAAACTTTTCCACCTGTGCAATTAGCAAGGTGACAGTCACTTTTTGGATTAAATTCAGGCCATTTTCCCAAAGCAAGCAGGCTTTTAGTCATTTCAAGTGACTGTCACCTGTCAACTCCCGCCGGCGGGGAGGGGCCAGGGGAGGGGTATTTTCACAGGAGATGCTTATGACAGACACGAAAAAGGTATTGATTGTTGATGATGAAGTAAACATCATCATCTCTCTGGAGTTTTTGATGGAGCAGGCCGGATACCGGCTGGAAATTGCCCGCGACGGCGCTGAGGCCCTGGAAAAAGTGGCCGCCTTCGAGCCCGATTTAGTCCTGCTCGACATTATGATGCCCCAGGTCAACGGTTTTGAGGTGTGCCGCCGCATCCGCCAAAACCCCGTCTGGCAGGACATCAAGATTCTTATGCTGACCGCCAAAGGGCGCGAAGTGGAAGTCAACAAAGGGCTGGCCCTGGGAGCCAATGCCTACATCATCAAGCCCTTCTCCACCAGAGAGCTGATGGCAGAAATCAAACACATGCTGAATGATGGACCGTCAACAACTTGAGTCATTGCTCATCCTGGCCGGCCTTCTCATTTTTCTGGCTGGCTTTGCCCTGGCCGCCTTCATTTTCCCCCGGCTAACCCCGGAGCTGGCAACCGCTGTCCTGACAGCGGCCATCTTAATATTATTGGGCACTGGCTTCATTTTGAGTCGTTTTGTGCGGGCTTACATCTTTGGGGCCAGACGCCTGGCCGAAGAATTAAAGCTGGTGATGACCGTGAACCCGGCCCATCGCGTCCGGTTCCAGGGACCGGATAGCCTGCAAACCGTGGCCGAGGCCATCAACACCTTCGCCGACCGGCTGCAAAGCCTGCTCGATGAGCAGACCACCCAGGTTGAACAGGCCAGAAGCGATGTGAAAGGCGAGCGAAACAAGCTGGCTACGCTGATGTCGGAGCTGACGGTGGGCGTGCTGGTTTGCAACCTGGAAGGACAAATCCTGCTCTACAACAACCAGGCCCGGCATCTATTGAAACCCCCCGCCGGACCGGGCGTTGGCGGTTTTGTCGGCCTGGGGCGGTCTGTCTTTGGCTTGATCGACCGCAACGCCATCACCCACGCCCTGGAAGACCTGGCCTTTCGCCACGAGAAACAAAGCCTGAATCTGGTCTCCCAGTTCGTCGCTACGGCCACCAATGGTTCCTTGATCCGGGTGCGAATGGCCCCCATTTTAACCCAGCAAGGGGACATCAACGGCTTCATTTTGACCCTGGAAGATATTACCCAACGCAACCAGGCCAGCATCCGCCGGGACATCCTGTTGCAAACTCTGACCGAAGGCATCCGTTCCTCGCTGGCAAACATTCGGGCTGCCATTGAAACAATTGAAGAATACCCCCAGATGGATGCGGCCAGGGTCGGCCAGTTGCGCAAAGTCATCTACGACGAATCCCTGACTCTGAGCGCCAAACTCAACCAGACCACCGCCGAGTACGCCGCCGACTTGAAAGCCGACTGGCAGTTGGAAGAAATGCTGGGCAACGATCTGCTGTGGGCTATCCAGCGGCGTCTTGAAGACAAATTCGCCGCAGAGGTCACCATCGAAACCCAGGATGATAGTTTGTGGCTGAAGGTGGATAGCTACTCGGTGGTTCAGGCTATGACTTTCGTGATGCGCTGCCTCAAAACCGATTTTGGCGGCGTGGAGCGGGTCACGCTCCGACTCAGGCGAACCGGCCATCTGGCCGCTCTCGACCTGAGTTGGGAGACCAACCTGGCCGACCTGGACACGCTGTGGTCGTGGCAAAACCAACCGATGATGGTCAACGGCGAAGGGATTTCCCTGACCTTACAGGAAGTCGCCGAACGGCACGGCGGCGAAATCTGGTGCCAGGCCGGCAGCGCCAGCGGCACGGCCTACTTCCGGCTGCTGCTGCCCCTGACCCAACCGAAGCGAACCTGGAACATACAAGTCGTGCAGGAAAGCCGCCCCGAATACTACGATTTCGACCTCTTCCACCAGCCCGGCCAGAAACCTGAGCTGGATGAACGCCCCCTGACCGAACTGGCCTACACCGTCTTCGATACCGAAACGACCGGGATGAACCCGTCGGAGGGGGACGAGATCATCTCCTTGAGCGCCGTGCGCGTGGTCAACATGCGCCTGTTGCGGCAAGAGATTTTCGACCAGTTGATCGACCCCAGGCGGCCCGTCTCGCCCGACTCGATTAAAATTCACAGCATTGAGCCCGAAATCCTCAAAGGCCAGCCGACCATCGAGCAGGTGTTGCCACTGTTCCATCGCTTTTCCGAGGGGACGGTGCTGGTGGCCCATAACGCCGCCTTCGATATGCGCCTGCTGCAACTGAAAGAGGCCCAGACCGGGGTCAAATTCATCAACCCGGTGCTGGACACCCTCCTCCTATCGGCGGTGATTCACCCGAACCAGGACGGGCACAGCCTGGAAGCTATCGCCCAGCGGCTCGGCATCAACACCATTGGCCGCCACACCTCGCTGGGCGACGCGATTTTGACCGGGGAGATTTTCCTGAATTTGGTCCCTCTCCTGGCCGAGAAGAACATCCTCACCCTGAAAGATGCCCGCCGCGCCGCTCAGGACACCTACTACGCCCGCCTCAAATATTGAATCAGGTGACCGGCATTTGTCTTCTTCTAAATGCCGGTCACCTCAAGTGCGCAAGCAGCGGCGGCTCCCACGCCGCCGCGTCGCGGGCGTCGCGCAAGCGGCCCGCTGAACTTCAGAAGTTGGATCTACTGAGTCTCCACATTCCGCTCAATAGAACTTCAAGATCGGCCAGCCGTTGGCGACGGCGACGCGGCGCAGCCTGCGGTCGGGGTTGACGGCCACCGGGTTGCCCACCCGCCGCAGCAGCGGCAGGTCGGAGTGGCTGTCGCTGTAAAAGTAGCTGGCTGCCCAATCGATGGTCGAACCGCGCGCCTGCGCCCAGCGCTCGGCCCAGACGATCTTGCCGGGGCCGTAGCAGGTCGGCGGCTCGACCTCCCCATCGAATTTGCCGTCGTTGAGGGTCAGGCGGGTGCAAAGATAATTCAGCCCCAGGTGGCGGGCAACCGGGCCGACGATGTAGGGCGTCGCAGCGGACAAGATCAGCGGATGATGCCCCTGGGCCCGGTGTTCGGCAATCTTCTGCCGGGCCGGGTCCGTCACGTGGGGCAGCAGGCCCGCCCCGGCCCAACCGGCGGCGAACGCTTGCAGAGCCGCCTCGCCCTCGGGCCAGGCCAGCCGGAAGAACCCGGCCGTAGCCCGGCCGTAATCGAGCAGGCCGGTGGTGTACAAGCCGGCCAGCCAGGCCAGGTAGGGCAGGTGATAGAAACGAATACGCCCGCTGCGTAGCGTCGCGCGGGCAAATTCAAGGCCGGAACTGGTATCGAGAATGGTGTAATCGAGGTCGAAGAAAGCAACCGTGAGGGCCATTGAGCCAGGAAAGTCCTTCAAGTTAAGGCGGGGGACCGAGGTACGATAAATGACCGCGAAGCGGGACGGAGGACGAAGAGAGTTGGATCAGTTCGTCCTTCGTCTTTCGTCATTAGTCCAACTCCACCTTGCGGGCGGGCAGCGTCTCCTGGTAGCCTTCCGGCTTGCGCACCAGGAAGTTGCCCATCACCAGCAGGTCGGTGTCGCTGTAGGAAAAGGTGTGCAGAGCGTTGTCGGGCGTGTTGACAATGGGCTCCCCCCGCAGGTTATAGGAGGTGTTGAGCAAGACCGGCACGCCCGTCGCCTCGCCAAATTTCTCGATGATGCGATAGTACAACGGGTTCCAATCGCGGCGCACCGATTGCAAGCGCCCGGTTCCGTTGTGACAGACCGCCTGGATTTTGTCCCGCTTGTCGTCGGCTACGGGCGAGACCATCAGCATATAGCGCGGCGGGTACTGCCGGTCCAGGTTGGGCGAGGTGAAATACTCGTGCGCCCGCTCCTCCAGGACGACCGGAGCGAAGGGGCGGAACGGCTCGCGGAACTTGATTTTGGTGTTGACGATCTCCTTCATATCCTCGCTGCGCGGGTCGGCCAGGATGGAGCGATTGCCCAGAGCGCGCGGCCCCCACTCGAAGCGGCCCTGGAACCAACTGATGACCTTGCCCTCCAGCAGCGTATCGACCGCCCGGTCTAGCAGTTTCTCGGTGTCGTCGATCTGCTCGCTGAGCAGGCCCCGGGCTCGAATGGCCCCGGCCAGATCGGCCTCGGCGTACTCCGCGCCCCAGTAGGCGTGCTCCATCACGAACCGGCGCGGCTGGCCCAGGACGGCGTGATAGACGTAGAGCGCCGCCCCTAGCGCGCCCCCGGAGTCGCCCGCTGCGGGCTGGATGAAGACGTTTTCGAACGGGCCTTCGCGCATAATGCGCCCGTTAGCCACGCTGTTGAGAGCCACGCCGCCGGCCATCACCAGGTTCCCAGAGCCGGTCAAACGATGCGCGACGCGGCTCATCTTGAGAATGGTCTCTTCCGTCACCCGCTGGATGCTGGCCGCGATGTCGGCGTACTTCTGGTTTTGTTCGGCCAGGCGGTCATCCCAGTGCGGGTGGTCTTTGCCGGGGTGGGTGGTCAGGGTGAAGAACTCGGACTCGGGCCGGCGCGGCGGCCCGAACAGCTCCACGAACCTGCCGTTAAAGGTGCGGCTGGTGGAGTGATGGAAGGAGAAGTAGCGCATATCCAGGTGCAGCCCGCCTTCGTCATCGATCCTGGCTACCTTGTGCACCTCGTCGATGTAACGAGGCGTGCCGTAGGGGGCCATGCCCATCACCTTGTACTCACCGTTGTTGACCCGGAAGCCCAGGAAGGCGGTAAAGGCCGAGTACAACAGCCCCAGCGAATGAGGAAAGCGCAGCTCGCGGGTCAGGTTGATGCGGTTTTCGCCCCCCCCGTTCCAGTTGGCCGTGGCCTGGCCGATGCTGGCCGTCGTCCACTCGCCGACGCCGTCGATGGTCAGCACCGCCGCCTCCTCGAAGGGCGAGGCGAACATAGCGCTGGCGGCGTGGGAGAGGTGGTGCTCGACGAAGAGGATTTTGTCGGTCGGTACGCCGATCTTGGTCTGAAGCTGGCTCTTGATCCACAACTTCTCATCGAACCAGGCCACCATCGACTCTCGAAAGACGCCATAAGAGCGCGGGAAAGCGGCCAGGCTGTTGAGCAAAATGCGCTCGAACTTGAGCAGCGGCTTCTCGTAGAACACGACGTAATCCAGATCGCCGGCGGTGATGCCGGCGCTGTCCAGGCAGAACTGGATGGCGCGTTGAGGGTAGCCGTTGTCGTGCTTCTTGCGGCTGAAACGCTCCTCCTCGGCGGCAGCGACCAGACGGCCATCGTGCAACAGGGCCGCCGCCGAGTCGTGGTAGTAACAGGAAACGCCCAGAATGTACATGTCAGGCCTGCCTCCGCGCGGTGTCCAGGGTATCGACCGGCGTTTCGCGAGGCCGCCAGAGGCGGTCTGGAACGGTTTTGATGCCCAACTGGTCGCCGAAGAGGCTGGCCCCCAGGCCAAAGGGCACGAAGACGGTAAAGTAAAAGAGGGTCAAGACGATCCGGGCCAGCAGGTTGCCGATAAAGCGGCCAACCGCTTTCCATCCCTCCCAGATTTTGCGCAGCATACGTAAACTCCAGGAAATTAGAACAGGGTATAAATAAACGGCGCTACGCCGGAGGCGTTGGCAAAGATGAGCAAGAGCCCAAAGAGGAGCAGCACGCTCACCATCGGGATCAACCACCATAGCTTACGCGCCCACAGAAAGGTCAGAATCTCGCCAACGACGCCCAGGTTGGTCGCCATACCACGGAAAAAGTTCAACATCGTTACTCAATCTCCCTCGAATAAAATAGGTTGCCCCTACCCCTCATCCTCCTCGTCGGAGAAGGGGGAAGCGTACAAATCGATGCCAAGCTTGCGGCTGGCGTTATTGAAATCAAGGCCAGTCTCCGGCGGTGGGGTCTCATAAGGGTCCCCGGCCAGGTCAGGCGTTTGCCCGGCAGAAGACGAGGGTGCGGGAGGCGCAACTTCCTTCCCGGCTTTAGGAATCCAGAAAACTTGATCTAAGGTGCGCAATCCTTTGTAGTGACGCGCCAGTTGCTGGTAGGCCAGCAGGCGCATACTCTGGCGCAAGCGTGGCTCGGTTCGCACCCAGTAATCGCGCAGGGCCTCCCGGCTGACCGCCTCGATGATGTAGCCCTCGACAGTTGCCGCCCCAATTTCATACAACACGCCGTCGCCCCGATCAGACATCGGAATGGGGGCCAACAAAGCCGCGCGGCCAACAAGGTCTTCCCGGTTTGGGTTCAACAGGTTAAGGCCAACGGCGCAACCCTGCACCCCAAGCGTCTCGTTTTCATCGACGCGGGCCAAAAAGGCGTGCCGCAACTGGCGGAACTTGACCAGCCCTTCCGACGCAACCAGGCTAACCAGAATATCGGCCCGTTGGTAAGCCAGATGGCGAGCGGCCTCCGGAAAAAGCGCGTCTTCGCCGATGAGAATACCCAGGCGCCCGACCGGCGTCTCGATGGCGCGGAAGGCGTCGCCGGCCTGGCAAAAGCCCATCTCCTGAACGGTGAGATGCACCTTCTCCTGAGCGCCCAGGATCAGCCCGTCCGGGCCGAAAACGTAGGTAACGTGCTTGCAGTTTGATTCCTCGTTCTCGCGCAGGTAGAAGCTACCGGCCACAATGGTGGTTTGGAACTTCAACGCGGCGGCGCTGAACAAATCGATATAGGCCTCGTAGAGTTCAGCCGGGTATTCATCCAGCAGGCGGCCAAGCTCTTTGCGCACGCCCCCCATAGCCTGGATGGCGGTACGCGCGGCGCGACCCAAAAGCCGGTCAAGGAAGCTACTAAATCCACCCTGGCGCTGCTGGCTTTTCTTCAACAAACTGAGCTTCGTCCCGGAAGCCAGGGGGGGGATCAACATCACCGGTGACAGAGCAGGAAAAATGACCAGTTGGGCGCCTTTGGTTTGAGCCAGATCCAAAAAGCGGTAAATATCTTTTTGATAATCTTCCGGCGCGTCGTAGACGCGCATCTGCTGCTGGACAACAGCGATTACAATCTCGCTCATGAGGTTCCAGGCCGCGTTAGCCGCCGGTCGGCGCAGACCGCATCTGGCAGAGAGGCCACCCGGCCTGCACGATTTATCTTGATGATTTCGGCGATCACGCTAAACGCTCGCACTCTCCGTCGAAATATCTACTGTCAAACCAACCTCAACCCGCCGGGACCGCCGCGGCCAATCACATCCAGCGCAATTTTGACGCCTCCCCTCGCCGCTGCCGGCATTTCACCCTCCGGCAATTGATGGGACTGGCGATGTAAGTCTTATTGCTTTCCATTCCGCTGGCACCGGTTGCCGTGCCAGAACCTCAAGCATTATAACATGGCCCAATCGGGCGGGCAATAATTCGCCGGGGGCGGTGGCGACTTTATGATACCCTTTGGGCGCAGTCGCGCAGAATCCAGGAGTATCCGATTGCCCTACCCCCAACTCGGAATTCGGGAATTCGGGATTCTTATTGACCGATTTGACAGGATATGCTAGACTCTAGGGGTTCTGCCAACAGTTGGGACATCACATATCCTCTTAAGCGTCACATTTCGCAATTCACCGTTTGTTAAAAACCTTATCGTCGAGCGCTTGAGCGTGTCACGGAAATCCGCTGCGCAAGCAAGCGGGGCAATCTCCGGAATCGGCGCGCGCAAAGGAGGTGACGCTGTCAAAACTAGACAGGGGTTGCCAGGCCTTGGAAACATCACCAACCATCAATCCAATCAGGAGGAATGCCATACACGAGCTTAACACATTGCAAAAGACTTCGTTGAACTAGTACCCGGTGCGAAACCCCGTAGGTGGGGCACGCTTCGCACCAGAAACCAG
>JBHHXL010000115.1:0-12374 GCA_046757065.1 Anaerolineae bacterium | reverse complement strand
AACGAGTTTGGCAACTCGCCAACCACCGCCATCGAAGGGAGCCTGCCCCGTCCCTAAATGGCAACGAGGGCCGGTCTCTGCCTGGGGTTGAGGCGTATCCTTCGACAGGCTCAGGATACGCCTCGAGCTCAGGATACACCCTCTGGCCTGCTCCGCGCCCTGAGCCTGCCGAAGGGAGCCTGCCGAAGGGAGCCTGCCGAAGGGTGACGCCCTGAGGTGCTAGAGACCATCCTGATCGGGCGTTGGCAGCGGACGGCGCTGGGCGCGGATGTTGCGCGACACCCGCATCACGACTTCCCACAAACCAGCTCCTACCAGCGCAAAAAACAGGCTCACCACCGGCGCTAACCAGTGCCGCTCGACGTTGGCCTGAATCAAAGGCCCAAGCCGGGCATTTTCCGCCAGGCGAACGGCAAAAATACTGTAGAGAACATAGCCGGCCAACCCCAGGGATAGGGCCGCTAACACCGGCTGGAATTTGGTTTCCAGGTCCAGGCTGCCAGCGCCTAGCAGCACAAAGGCCACAACGCCAACAATGATAACTCCCACCAACGAATAAACCAGATCGAGCGGATCAACGATGGACACCACCACGGCCGGCGGGGCCGGGGTTGGCGAAGGCGTGGCGGTGGGCGAAGGGGTCGCGGTCGGCGGCACGGGGGTCTCGGTTGGGACCGGCGTGGCGGTATCGGTTGGCAGCGGCGTCTCGGTCGGCGTTGGCGTTAGGGTTGGCGTCGGCGTTTCAATAGCAATACCGCCACTGCTGGCGATAATCGTCCAGGAGCGGTTGGCCTCGATGCTGTTGACCACAATATGCAGCTCGCCCTCCCGCTCGATGGGTATCCGCGTTTCGGCCACACCATTCGCCGTGGTGGCCCGTACCGGAATGAGCTCCAGGCCCTCCAGGGGGTAGGTGCGCAGGAAATCGACCGGGATGCCATCGGGAACGGGGTGGCCGTTGCGGTCCACGATCACCCCCGTCCGCAGGAGGATCGTATCGCCGATGCTGATTTCGGTCAGCTCGATGGCGGGCGTTCCTTCCGCCGGCGCTTCGGGGGTGGGGGCGGAAGGCGTGGGCGCCATCCCTTCCGCCGTCTCCAACGTCACCTCTACCTCGATGACCTGATTCGGATCGGGTTCGAGGACGCGCACCAGCTCGTAGCCGGTGGCATCAATGCTGATCGGCGAAGCCCCCGGCGGCTGGAATTGCTGGAACAAAGCTCGAACGGCCATTTCAATATAGGCCGGTGTTTTGCCGTACAAGCCGTAATAGGCCGTCAGGCGCGTCACCTCCGTGGTATCGAGGTAATAAGGAGCGTCAAAGGCAAAGACGATCAGTTTTTTGTTGGAAACCGGGCGCTCCCTCAAAAACTCTTTTACCGCATCCGACTGAGGGAACTGGTCCGGCCTTACGTCTAGCATAGCGAAGATGATCCAGTCGGCAGACTCAATCACAGTATCCAGCACTGCCGCGTTCGATGACGGGTCATCTGATAGCAGATCTTCCAAGGCGGCAAAGGAGAAGCTGGCGATCTGTTCCGCTTCAACCTGGCCGGTCGCCTCGGGGCCGAAGAGCCGCAAAATCGTCTCTTCCAGGGCCGTGCTTTGAATCACGGAAAAAGATGGGCAACCTGCACAGTCCTGGGCCTGCCGATCATCCGTAAAGATCAGGATGCTTTCGCCGGGGCTGGGCGGGTCGGGCAAGCGGTCGGCCAGATCGGCCGGGCTGGGGTAGAGCAGCGTCACCGCCGCCTGGGCGATGGGGTTGAGTCTATCTACACCTGATGCCAGAGCCTCCAGGCGGGTTTGATCTTGCGAGAAGTGCGCCTCCGCCAGATCGTCATTTAAGGGCAGTTCGCCGTAGATTTTTAACTTGGCCTGCAAAATGCGACGGACCGCGTCATCCACCCGCGTTTGAAAAGTGGAATCGGTCTTGTACTGTTCTTGAAAAAACGCTATGGTCTCGGTAATGTTTTGAAATTGCGTTTCGTAGTCGCCGGCGACGGCAAAATCAGAGAGTATCAAAAGGTCATTGCCGGCCAGGAAGGCGTCCTGAGCAATGCGCCGGGCCGGGAAACTGTCTTCCGTGGCCCCGTAATAGGCCAGGACCGCCGGGGTTCCCAGAAACCCGCTGACGACCAGGCCGCCTTGCTCGCGCCAGGGAACGATCTCGGATGTTTCCAGGATTAGGGGCAGGTTTCTGGCATCGAGGCTGATGGGGCCGGTCACCTGGCGGATATTCCCCTGGAAACCCCGGTACTGGACGTGCGCCGTCAGCAAGCCGTCGGTGACCGTCATTGGCTCGTCGCCAAGGGGGCGCATGACGGTAAAGAACGGGGCCAGCTCGATTTTGCGCAGCTCTGCCAGCGACTTGGGGATGGTGGACACCTCTTCGTCGGGCCGCCGGTCCGTGCCCCCCAGACCGGGAAAATGCTTGGCGATGGTCAAGACCCGCCCCTCGCTGCCCTGGTGAACGCCAAGGATGTATGACTGGCCCATCTGGCCGACCCAATAAGGATCGCCGCCAAAAACGCGGTTGCCCAAAGTATCGGGCAACTTGGGGGGCGGGGTGTTCAATACGTCCAGCGACGGCCCCAGCAACATATTCACCCCTATGGCGGCCAGCTCGCGCCCGGTCACTTCTCCAGCCCAGCGCGCATTATCCAAATCCCAGGTGGCTCCAAGAGCCATTGCGCTCGGAACGGGCGTAAATCCACTGCGCAGGGCTGTGTACGGGAATCCGTTGCCATCCTGCTCGATGGCGATGAACAGGGGCAGGGGGGTTGGAGCCTCTACGGTTTCTGTCAGAGTCTCCGTTGTCGTCAGGGGACGCGGGGCTTGAGCCAACATCTGCAAATCGTGGGTCAGAGTCAGGACATTTGACGGGGTCAACGCATCGTTGATGATGTTGCCGTTTTGAGGCTGCAACAAGACCCCACCCACCCGGTATTGTTGAATAAGTGTGGCCACGGCCTCATTTGTTTCGATTTCGTTGCCTTCAAAGGTGACGATGAATAGCTGGCCGACTCGTTCCTCTGGAGAAAGCCGGGCCAACAGTTCTTCGGTTTTTGGATCGGGGGTTGGCGTAGATTCTTGAGCCCTGGAAACGGGCAGGAGTCCGGCAAAAACCATCAACAACAGCGCCCAGATCAATATGAAGCTGGCAATGAAGCGCCGTCTTTTCCTCATCGCACCCAGGTTTCTCCTTCTTCTCCACGGGGTTCGGGGTATTACCAAACGCAGAGCATCGTGCGCAACCGCTCCTTTGCGAATTATTGCACTTGATGTAAGTATACTTCTGAAAGGGCCCCTCGTCAACAGAGATCGACGGCCAACGGCCGGGCGCGTTGCCCCTTAGTAACTGTCCGTAAATAACTTTTCACTTTTCCCCAAGAAACACCCTGCAAAAACGCCAAGTTATTTCTGGACAACTACTTATTCCCCAAATCTGTCCTAAACTCCACCCATTGCCCTCCATGCCCCTTTTTTCTTTTTCCAACAAATGCTATACTTCAAAGGTCGGGCATAAAATAGGTTGCAGAAAGCGGAGTCGTCCCAATGAGAGTCATCGCCGGCAGCGCCAAAGGGCGCAGGCTGGAAGCCGTTCCCGGCGCTACCACCCGCCCGATTACCGACCGGACCAAGGAGGCCCTGTTCAACATCCTGGGCTCCTGGCTGGCCGGCGCGCGCCTGTTGGACCTGTTTGCCGGGACGGGCGCGGTCGGCATCGAGGCCCTGAGCCGGGGCGCGGCCTTTGTCCTCTTCGTGGACAAGGCCGGACCGGCCTTGAAGACCATCCACCACAACTTGCGCCACACCGGCCTGGCCGGCCGGGCCCGGGTCCTGCGCGGGGACGCCTTCAAAATTCTGGCCCGTCCCGTGGACGAGCCGTTCGACCTGGTTTACATCGCCCCGCCCCAATACGCCGGCCTATGGGCCCGGGCCCTGCACACCCTCGATGCGCACATCGACCTCCTGGCCGGGGACGGCATCGCCATCGCCCAGATCCATCCCAAGGAGTTTGAGGACCTGCCGCTAAGGCACCTGTCTCTCTACCGCCGGCGAACCTACGGCTCAACCCAGCTTTGCTTCTACGAGCGGATTTGAGCTAATAGCCGGCGAAGGCCCCCAACGCGCACAGACAGCAAGACATAACTATCATCAAGGTGAAGAATATGGTGAACAGGGCCCAGCGCGGCATCTCATAGCCCACTGGCTTCACCCGCTTTTTGGGCCGCAGCGAGGTGACCGGCCCAGGACCGGCCTCGGGGCTGGGCCAGGACCTGCCGGTCGTCCTGGGGGATTTAGCCTCTGGCGCGGGCGCGGCGGTTGCCGGGGCCGTGGCCGGTTCATTGATCTGGTCCCACAAATCAGTGGCGTCCAGCTTCAACGTTTTTTCGGCGGCCAGGATGACCCGTTTTTGCTGCTGCCACAGGTCCTTGTTCTCCAGGCGGGTCAGGTCGTCTGTCACCAACAGCGCAAGGTTCAAACTCAAAATCGGCGCTTTTGTTAAAGCCGTGTGACCAAACTCCAAAAGCTGGGTGATCTCCGGGTGGGTTAAAGCCAGATGCCCGGCCCGTTTGGTGGCCAGCGCCTGGCGCAGAGTCAGATCATCGTCCTCCGCCGCCGCTTTGATGGCCAGGTCCACCACATCCGTCTGGCCGGTGGTTGGCACAACCCGGCCAAAGATGAGCCGGGCCTGCTCAATCAAATCGGGCTTTTGGGTTAGCAAGACCACGGCTTTCTCATACGAATCGACCTGGAGCAGTTCCTCGCGCCCGTCTGGGCCGGGGTCGTTCGCCTTGGGTCGCTTCGCCTTCGCCGCCTCCTGTTTCGCCACCTTTGGCCCGGCCCCGGTTGAGGTCGCGGCTTTCTTCCTGCGCCGGGCGGCGGTTTTTTGGGGTTTGGTCTTTTTCGCCGCCGGGTCGGGTTGGGCCTGCTCCACGTCTGCCGTGGCTTCCCCGGCAACCCCTGCGCCCTCATCCGGCGAGGGGTTCGATTCCGGTCTTTCTTTGTCGGTCATTGTTTTCCATCCTTAATTTCAACTAATGGATGAAGCAATTAAGCATTGCACGAAACTACTCAGGCCAGAAACCCCAGCCGGGTAATCGGGTATTAGATATTGGTTATTAGCGATAATTACCAGTAACCAATACCTAATATCTAAGGACAAATGGCTGGATGCAGGTACGGCTGAGTAGTCACCTTCTTTATCAAGCCTCCGTCCCCGTGGCCGCCAGTTTCGCCTGTTCGACCTCCCAGTACGTTTGCAGGGCCTGCTCGATTAACCGGCTTTCCTCGACCAGACCGCTCTCCCGGAGCCGGTGGGCGCATTGCACCAACTGGTTGAAGTGCGTCGCGGCCACCTGCCGGGCGGCGGCGGCCAAGGCCTTCAAATACAGCGCCTGATCGGCGGCCAGGTCACGCCAGTGGGCCAACACCGCCGGGTCCGGGTTGCCGCTCAGGAGCTGCGCCGTCTGCTCGATGAAAAACGCCTTCAAACGGGCCAGATCGATGTCATCGCGCGGGACCAGTTGCCAGGCCAGCGCCAGCAGATAGCGCTGCCGGGCCGGGTCAATGATCTGGCCGTTGGGGTACAGGTAGGGCACGAGTAAATTTACATTGCAGGCCTGGGGCGGCGCAGCGGCGATAATTTCCTCCTGGGCGCGGCGGTCCAGCCCCCAACGCCGGCAATCCTCCAGCAAGCGCCGGGTCTGGTCCGGGCGGGTGTAACTGCGCGCCGCCTCGCGGGCGTATTGGGCCAGTTGCGCTTTCTCGCCGGCCTTCAGGGCCGGTGCCTGGCCGGATGGCCGTAGATGCTCGTTGCCCGGCAGCCAACACAGGCGGGTCACCGCCAGCCAGTCAGCCGTTTTGAAGGAGGCGGTGACGGCGGGATTGGTCAGCAGGCCCAACAACTCCTGATCAACGTCGCCGGACTCCAGCCAGCCAATCGACAGGGCGTGCAGCAACGGTCCGCCGATCCAGTCCACCCGACCGCTGAGCCGCAGCCAGCGCGCCATAATTGGGGCGTATTCGGGCGAGGTTACGACGAGCGTATTCATCTTGTTGCGGCTGGCCTTGCCGGATTGCAGCCCGCGCAGGAACTCCGCCAGCGCGCTCGACCGGGCCCGTAACAGCCGCCACAAACGGCTTTCGGCCAGGTTGATCCCCTTGCCGTAGGGCAGGTAGGTAGCCAACAAGGTCGCCAGTTGGTCCAGCGACAGGGGCTCGGCCAGGGCCTGGCCGTCCGGAATTTGCTCCAACACGCCGGACAGCGTCTCCAGCGGCAACCTGAGCGCCTGTTGCGTCCGCTCCAAAAGTTGCAGCAGGCGAGACAGGGGCACGGCCTGCCAGCCCAACAGGGCGGGCAAAGCCTCGCGCAGCCAGGCCGGTCCCTCCTCTTGCAAAACACGCCAGGCGTGCCCGGCCTCGAAATAAGCGCGGGCCTCCGGGTCGCTCCCCACAACCGCCAGCCAGTCTTGCAAAAGCGGCTCCAATGGATGGCCGCCGCTCACCTCGTCCAGGAAGCGCGCCCGGGCCAGCGGCGTATCCAACAAGGCCGCCGCCAGCCGCCGCCAGGTCTCCCACCCCGGCGCTGCAACGACCCGATCCAGCAACGCTACCACCTGGGCCGGCAGGTTGGCTTCAAACCACGCGGACGTTGGACCCAGGGAGGCCCGCCAGGACCAGGCTTCCTGGGCCGGGCCGGGCCGGTGCGCGGCCAGGCTTTGCAAAAGCAGGTCGGTCAGCAGGCCGCGACTGTCCTCGTAGGTGGGCGACAGAGCAGCCAAAGCCGCCGCGTAGACGGCCCCGCGCTGGGCCTCGTTCATCTCAAAATGGTGGGCCACGTGCGGCAGGTAATCCAATCCCTCCGCCCCGCCGGCCACAACGTGTTCCAGAAGCCCGGCGACCTCCGCCGCCGAGGCTCGCAAAATCGCCAGCAAATTACTGGCGGCAAAAACGTCCTCCGGCAGCCAGGGCAGCAGCGGCCCCAGGTCGCGGTTGAAACGCTCCACCACCTCCGGCAGCGGCGTCTGCGGGCCGAGCGCCGCGTCCAGAAGGGCAAAGCGTTCGGCGGGCGTCCGAAACGGGCCGTGGTTTGCCAGCCGCAGCGCCAATGGGTACGCCCCGCCTGCCCTGCGCCGCGCCCGGTCAGACAAAACGGCCAGGCACAACCCGTATAGAACCGGTCGATAGCTGGCGTCGTCCAAGCGCAAGTCAAGCTGATCCAGCAGGCCCTGCTCCAGCAGCGCACCGGCCAGGGCCAGGTCCTGGCCAAGGTCTTCCCGCAGCAGGCGCAGCAGGGCGTCCTTCTCGAAGTTAGACCATAGCCGGAAAACCAGCGGGGCGTAGGTGGCCGGTTTGCCGGCGGCTTTGCTCTTGAGTGACTGCCAGGCCATATCCAGGCCGGTGTCGTCAACAACCGCCGGGAGCATCTCGGCCCAGCCTTCAGGCGACAACCCGGCCAGCGCCGCCTGCCAGGCCTCTGCCCGGTCTTGCTCATCGGGCAGGGCGGGGATGAGGCGAACCGCCAGCCGGCCATCGTCCAGACGGCCAACGGAGGAGGCGGCATCCAGGCTATCGAGGATTTTTAACAACACGGGCAGCGAGGCCGGATTCGTGGCAACCGGTTGCAGCAAGTCCGTGTAGCTGCTGTTGAAAGTCTGGCCGTTGGCCCGCCCGTAGATTTTGTTGTCGGCCCGTTTGATCCACAGCAGGTCGTCGGGCAACGGAGCCTGGGGACCCTGGTGGGTCTTGACCAGCAAATCGGCCCAATGGCAGACCCGCTCGTCGAGCGCCCCGGCGGCAATCCCCACTCGTCCCCGCCAGCCGGCGGGCAACAGAAGCAGCACCCCTTCCAGCAAATCCTCGGAGTAAACATCGTGGGTGGCCGCCGCATCGAACAGAACCCGGCGCTGGTTGATCAACGCGGCCAGGGCGGAGAGGAGCACCGGCTGCGAGCGACTGCCGGCCAGACTCAGGCCGCGTTGCAGTTTTTCGACCTCTCCGGCGGCATCGCGGTCGATCTCGTCCTGGAACGCCGGAGGAGGCAAATAAGCCAGGTTCGGCTCAAACTGGCGGAAGAGGGGAATGGCCCCCATCTCCATCACCCAGTTGAGCAGCCGCCAGGTGCGGCCCCGCAGGGCCGCCAGCGCCTCGCGCGGGATGAAGACGTAGCGATGCTGGCTGAACGGCCGGCCCCGGCTGTCCAGGGCCGGCCGGCCGTTGCCGGCCCCCCCGGCCATAGCCTGGACCAGCAACAACTGCTCCCCGGCGGGGACCACGCCGACGGCCAGGGGCTTGCCGTCCGGCGGCTGCGCTCCCCAAAAGCGATATTCCTGGGCCAGGGCTTCGAGTTCCTCTTGTCGCTCTATCAGATCGGGGGTGTGAGCGACGATTTTGTAGCGGCTCTGGCCGACGAGCTTGCCGTGAATGAATTGGCTGTAGCCTAAATCTTGGTTCATGATCGGTTGATCGGTTGATTGGTGATCGGTTAACTGGTTGATCGGTCGATCAGGTAACTGGTCAACCAATACCCGGTTAACCAGGACCCAATCCACCAATCAACCAATCCCTACTCCGGCGCGATGCGCGCCGGTTCCCGGCGCATGCTCTCGATCAGCCAGTCCAGGGGCTCGATGACGTTGAGGGGCTGGATGGCCTGCCGCCGCACGATCTTCACCGGCGAAAAGCCGGCTTCCTCTCCACCGTGGCCGTTGCCTTCCGGCGCCCAGGTGGAAGCGCCGGCCAGATCGCTGCGGGTCACGGAGGTCTCGGCTTCCTGATCCGGCTCGTACGCCTGGCCGATGCGGGTGGTCGTCACCGCCGGCGCGCTCCGCGCCAGCCGGACCTGGTCGGGATAGGCAACGTTCTCGCGCCACTCCTTCGTTTCCGGGTCTTGATACCGCCCCACCGCCGACGAGGCGAAAAAGCCGAAGCGATTGGGTTTGCAGAAGTTGGCGCTTAACATGCGGAACATCGTATCGCCCATCACCTCCTGGGCCAGCTCCTGCGGCGATTTCCGCCGTCCCCAGAGCGGCTCCTTATCGACTTTGGTCACGCAGAAGGCCATATACTGTTCCAACCGGAGGTCATCGGTCGCGCCGCTTTGCCGGGCGCGTTCCTGAAACTCCATCATCAGGTCCAGCAACAACGTCCGGTAATCGTCGGCCTGCTCCCCGGCTTCATCGTCCTCATCCTCCCCTTCGGTGCGCTCCGGGTCTAACAGAAAGATGATGCCGTGGCAACTGCTCAGGTAGTCCAAAATGTCCAGGCCGTCCTTCACCCGGCGGTCCGGCTGGTGGGGACGCTCGTAAAACTCGCCCGGCGCATCGACGAAATCCAGGGCAACCTGGGCAAAATCATAGCCGTCGCTCGCAGTTTTTTCGTCCTGGAGGATGTAGCGGAAGATGTCCAGCTCCGGGCCGATCTCGGTGGGGGCCGGAAAATGCCCCCGCTGGCGGATGGTCCTGAGATGGTGGGTGACAAACTTGCGCGCGTTCGGATCGGCGGCCACCGTCCAGCCGGGCCGCAGCAGGAGCGCATCGTACAGCATAGCCAGGTAGGTCGTTTTGCCCGCCCCGGTCGTGCCCCAGATGCCCACCCGAAAGGCCGAGGGCAGGGGCGAGGTGAAACGCTGCCACTGCTCGTACAGGTAAGAGCGGGTACGCCGGTTGAAATCTTCCACATTCGCTTGAATGACGTCATTCATCGTTTTCATCGTTTTTTCCTTTTCATCGAACCGGTTGGTCTTTCCGGTCAGCAATCAACCGGTACCCAATCAACCGATACCCGGTTAACCAACTTCCGCCTTGCCGTTGGTCGCAGCCTGGCTCCCCCGCCATCGAGCCAGGGCGCTCAGCTTCCGGTCCAGCAGTTCCACCCGGTCCCGGTCGTCGTCCGGGGCGCTCTCGCGGACGCGGGCGCGCAAGACCGGATCGTAGACCACCGCCTCTCGCAGATCGTTAAAAAGCTGCTCAACGCGGGCCAGGATGCCGTCCTCGACGTAAACCATCTCGTACTGGTAGACGTTCAACAGGGCGTTGATGCTGTAATCCAGGACGGCCGGCTCGTAGTGCTTGCGCACGGCGGCAATGAATTCATCGAAAGCGCCGGGGTCAACCTCGCGCCGGGCGGGGATTTTGTCCAGGGCCAGGACCAATGTGTTTTGGGCCAGCAGGGAGGGCCTGGCCAGTTGCTCCGGGGTGACAAAGCCCGCCGACGGTTCCAGCATATAGACCAGCGCCATCCGCCCGCTGATTTTGGCCAGGTTGGCCTGCACGTCATCCAGCAGGCTCTCCAGGCCGGTTACCGCTTCCGCGGCCAGGGGATGCTCGTAGCTGAGGTTGACGATGTAGCGCGGCAAGCGGCTGGCCTCGAAGGCGTGGCGATAGGTCCGGGCCAGCAGATCGGCCAGGCCGTGCAGGCGGATGGTCAACTGCCGCCACAGCAACAGTTCGGTTTCGCCCAGGAGCACCTCGTACATCGTTTTGCCGTACTTGCGGGCGCGGGGCCGGTAACGGTCGGTGATGAAGGCCCGCTTCCACAGGCGCGGCATCTCTTCCCGCAGCCGCTCGTCGATGGCGTTGCAGACGTGTTTGGCCTCGTTTCGCAGCTCCTGCCGCAACTGATCGAGGCGCTCCAATTGATTGAGCCGAAAATCGACGACGAGATCGACCACATTCTCCCGGCGCTCGGCCAACAGGCGGGCGTCCTCGCTCTTGACGTAAGCGATCCCCTGCCCGCCGGTCAGCAGCTTGATCTCGCTGATGTAGCGGTCAGTCAAGGAGCCGACGATGCGGTCCAGCGCCTGCCGGCCCTCACGAATCTGGCCTTCGAGGCGATGCTCCCGGGCGAAGTTCGTCAGGGCATCGGCCAAAGCCGGCATCTGGCTGGCGGCCAGCATAGCCCGGTGATCCCGCTCATCCACGCCGAGTTTGACGGCTTTGGAATGGTAAGTCTGCGGGTCCTCAACCGGCTCCCCTTGCAGGGATCGCTGGGCGTTGAAGGCCACCCAGGCCGAGGTCAGAAAATAGGGCTGCTCGCCGCCCCGGTTGGCAAAGCGGGTGGCGTAGCCCGGAGCAAGCAAATCCATAAGTTCCTGCATATCGCGGGGGAAATTCTCCAGCGCGCGCGGGTCATCGCGGGTGATGTCGTCGCTGGCGTTGAGGATGAGGAAAATCCGCTCGGCGGAGTCGAGCGCCCCCTCCAGGCTGATGTATTTGCGCACCCGGCTGAGCAGATAGGCGTCGCCCCGGTTGAGGATGCGCGGCGGGCGTAAAATGAAAACGACGGCATCGGCTTCCTTGATGCCCTCGCTGATGATGATGTCGTGCAGCGGGCTGCCGTCCAGACCGGGCAGATCGACCAGGCAGACGTTGCCGGGTAGCTGGAGGGTGCCGTTCTGCGCCGCCGGTTTGATGTGGTAGGCGACGGAGCGCACCAGACCGATGGTGCGGCCCGCGCCCCTGTTGAGGGCGCTGTTTTCATCGGTCAGGGCCATCAAGTCCTGGACGTGGCGGGGGTTGTCCAACGCAAATTCGGCCGGCAGGCCGCTCGTGCCGACGCCGGCATATTGCGTAACGATGTCGGCCAGGGCCTGGCGCAGGGCCTCAAACTCCTGCACGGTTTGCTCTCCCAAATCGCGCGTGGGCTCCAGGGCCAGCAACTGCCGGGCAAAACTCTTATTGAGGCGGCCTGGGAGCTGGCCCCCCTCGAGTTGGTAACGGGCCACAAAATCATCGACCAGGGCCCGGATGTTGGCCTCGTCGCGGTAGGTGACCGTGGCCGTTTCCTGGCCGCCGTCCGGCACGTCCAGGAAAATTTCCAGGGCGGTCCCGGTGGCCGGCTTGCCGACATCCTTGACCAGGACCAGTTTCCGGCCCAACAGGGCGTTGATCAGGGTGCTCTTGCCCACGCCCGTGGTGCCGATGACGGCGATCCGGTAGGGGCGGCGGTAATCGAGGGCCTTGGCCGCCCGGTCCAAGAAGGCGGTGGCCCCATTTTTGTCTTCGGGGTAGGTTGCAAAAAAGAGGTTGAGCGCCTCCAGCCGCTCGATCTCGGCGGCAAACCGCTGCACCTGCGAGTCTTCGGCATCGGGCAGATGGCGCTGAATCTCCCTGATGAGCGTGGTTTCCGCTTCCCCCTCTTTTACCTGCGTGGGAATGTCCGATACAAGTGTTGCCATAAACACCTTCTCCTTTGCCGCTTGCGGCAGATATGGACATTGTCGAAATGGGTCGGGATCGACGTTCAGCCCAATGTACTACTGACCCTATACGACGCCAGCTGCAAAAAGTTGCAGCCGGTCTGTGTCCGGCCTCGCCGGCCCGCCGAGCGTTAAAACGCCCGGCTCAGGCAGGTAAAAGCCCGCT
>JBHHXL010000114.1:0-12465 GCA_046757065.1 Anaerolineae bacterium | reverse complement strand
GATTTATCGCGGGGCGGCGCGCAGATAATAAGGCCAACCACAGAATCCGTTAGAACCAGTAAATGTCATTCTGAGGAGCGAAGCGACGAAGAATCCCTGAAACCGTAGGTTACGCTATCGCTCAGAATGACATGCCAACCATCATTGATTTAAGAAACACGTTCTGAGGCACGGGTCCTGGGATGAAAATGCCTTTGGCAAGATTACCGCTTCGAGAAAACACCCGTGGCTAAGCGCAGGGCGCTGGTCCGCTGGTTGACGCCGGGCCTGGGCGTCAAGCGCTGGTTGCTGGTGCTGCTGGTGGGCATCACCATCCTGGCCCTGGGCCTGGCCCTGTTCCTGCGCGATTTGTACGGCCTGACCGGCTACCCACCCTTCATTCGCGTTCTGGCCCTCCAGTTCTGGCCGCGCTGGCTGCGGGCGTTGACCTTTGGCGGCATCGGGCTGGGCCTGACGGCCCTGGGGGTTTTCCGGCTGAATCACACCCTGCTGCAGGCCTACACGCCGGGCGGCCAGGTCGATCCGGCCGAGGTGGCCGAGCGCGTTTATCGCTCCCGGCGGCGGCGGCGAGGGCCCAGGCTGGTGGCCATCGGCGGCGGGACGGGCTTGAGCGCGCTGTTGCGCGGCGTCAAGCACTACACCGATAACATCACGGCCATCGTCACCGTGGCCGACGACGGCGGATCGTCCGGCCGGCTGCGGCGCTCGCTGGGCGTGCTGCCCCCCGGCGATTTCCGCAACTGCATCGCCGCCCTGGCCGACGATGAGGCTCTGACCACCCAACTCTTTCAGTACCGGTTTCCTTCGTCTCCCCCCGGCTCTGATCGAGAAACGGGCGGGTTGGAGGGACACAGCTTCGGCAACCTGTTCATCACCACCATGGCCGAGGTGACCGGCAGCTTCGAGCGGGCCTTGCTGGAAAGCGGCAAGGTCCTGGCCATTCGCGGGCAGATTGTGCCCAGCACCCTGGAGGATGTAACCCTGTGCGCCGACGTGGCCGCCGAACACGGCGCGGAGCGCGTCTCCGGGGAAAGCGCCATCCCCAAAGCGCGCTGGCCCATCGAGCGCGTCTATCTGGAGCCGGACGGAGTGCGAGCCTATCCGGGGGCGGTGCGGGCCATTCTGGAGGCGGACCTGATCGCCTTGGGGCCGGGCAGCCTGTACACCAGCGTCCTGCCCAACCTGCTTGTGGCCGACATCGCCGAGGCTTTGCGTAGCAGCCAGGCGCCCAAAGTGTATATTTGCAACGTCGCCACGCAGCGGGGCGAAACCGACGGCTACAGCCTGGCCGACCACGTGGCGGCCCTGGACAGGCACGTTGGCCCGGCTGTCTTCTCGCACGTTTTGGCCAACAACAATCTGGCCCATCCCCTGCCCGACGAGGGGACGGTGACCCTGGTGCCGCCGGAGGTTCCCCCCGGGTTTACGTACGAAGTCGTTAGCGACGATCTGGTGGATAACACCAGACCCTGGCGACATCACCCGGCCAAGCTGGCGGCAGCCCTATTCGAGTGGTATGGGACATATGATGCGCGCGGGGCGTAGGCTGCCCCCGCCGTACAGTGTTGATCCAATTCTGAAATCTTGAAAGGAGAACAAAGTAAATGGCTACAAAAGTAGGCATCAACGGTTTTGGCCGCATCGGCCGCCAGGTATTCAAGGCGATTCGGGATAACTACGCCGGTACGCTGGACGTGGTCGCCGTCAACGACATCGGCGACGTGGCGACGATGGCCCACCTGCTGAAGTACGATTCGAACTACGGCCGCTTCGACGGCAGCGTCGAGGTTGTTGAGGAGGGCCTGCGAGTTGACGGCAAGCTGCTCAAGGTGCTGGCCCACCGCGATCCGGCCAACCTGCCCTGGGGCGATTTGGGAGTCGAGGTCGTGGTCGAATCGACCGGCCTCTTCCGGGACCGCGAATCGGCGGGCAAGCATCTGTCCGCCGGGGCTAAGAAGGTTATCATCAGCGCCCCGGCCAAGGGCGAGGACCTGACGGTCGTCCTGGGCGTCAACGATGAGATGTACGACCCGGACCGGCACCACATTCTGTCCAACGCCTCGTGCACCACCAACTGCCTGGCCCCGGCGGCCAAGGTCGTGCACGAGAGCTTCGGCATCGTCAAGGGGCTGATGACCACCATCCACGCCTACACCAACGACCAGCGCATCCTCGACCTGCCCCACAAAGACCTGCGCCGGGCCCGGGCGGCGGCGATGAGCATCATCCCCACCACCACCGGGGCGGCCAGGGCCGTGGCTCTGGTCCTGCCCGACTTGCAGGGCAAGTTCGACGGCTACGCCCTGCGCGTGCCGACCTCAACCGTCTCCGTGGTTGATTTCGTGGCCGAGGTTGAGCGGGACACGAGCACGGAGGGCTTGCGGGCGGCGTTTAAGGCCGCCGCCGAAGGCCCCCTCAAGGGCATTATGGCCTACGTCGAGGAGCCTCTGGTCTCGATCGATTACAAGGGCGACCCCCATTCCAGCTCCATCGACGCCCGGTTCTGCCAGGCGTTGGGCGGGAATATGGTCAAGGTCGTCACCTGGTACGACAACGAGTGGGGCTACTCCAACCGCACGGCGGACCTGGTCAACCTGGTTGCCGGCAAGCTCTAGGCACATTTGAGTCGTTCGCCAAGTATGAACAAGAAAACCATTCGGGATGTCGATGTGGAGGGCCGGCGCGTCCTGGTGCGGGTTGATTTTAACGTGCCCTTGCAAGATGGGGTCGTAACGGATGACCGGCGCATCCGGGCCGCGCTGCCCACCCTGCAATATCTGCTGGAGCGCCAGGCCAGGCCGGTGCTTATGAGCCACCTGGGACGCCCCAAAGGGAAAATCGAGCCCGCGCTGCGGATGGACCCGGTGGCGGCCCGCCTGGGCGAGTTGCTGGACAGGCCGGTCAAGAAGCTGGACGACTGCGTGGGCCCGGAGGTTGAAGCCGCCGTCCTGGCGATGGAGCCGGGCCAGGTGATCCTGCTGGAGAACACCCGCTTCCACGCCGAAGAGAAACAGAACGATCCCACTTTCGCCGGCCAACTGGCCCGGCTGGGCCAGGTCTACGTCAACGACGCCTTTGGCAGCGCCCACCGCGCCCACGCCTCGACGGCCGGGGTGACGGCGGCGCTGCGGCCGGCGGTGGCCGGCTTCCTGCTCGAAAAGGAGTTGGAGTACCTGGGCGCGGCCCTGTCCGACCCGCAGCCGCCGTTTTTGGCGGTGCTGGGCGGGGCCAAAATCTCGGATAAGATCGGGGTCATCGACAATTTGCTGGGCAAGGTTGACTCGCTGCTGATCGGCGGGGGGATGGCCAACACCTTCCTGGTGGCCCAGGGGTTGGACGTGGGCGACAGCCTGGTCGAAGCGGAGGCGTTGCCCACGGCGGAGCGCCTGCTTGAGCAGGCGGCGGAGCGGTTGATTTTACCCGTCGACGCGGTCGTAGCCGCCGGGTTCGAGGCCGGGGCCGAGGCCAGGGTGGTCCCCGTGGACCAAGTGCCCGGCGGCTGGATGATCCTGGACATCGGCCCGGCCACGGTCGCCCACTTCTCCAACCGGCTGGCGGCGGCCAAAACGGTGGTCTGGAACGGGCCGATGGGCGTTTTTGAATTTCCGCGCTTTGCCCAGGGGACGTTCGCCGTGGCCCAGGCCCTGGCCGGCCTGCCGGATGCGACGACCATCATCGGCGGGGGGGATAGCGCCGCCGCCGTGGAGCAGTCGGGCCTGGCCGGGCAGATGAGCCACATCTCGACCGGCGGCGGGGCCAGCCTGGAGTTCCTCGAAGGCAAGACTCTGCCCGGCGTGGCAGCGTTGGATGATCGTCAAACAAGTTAGTTGACTTTTGGGCACAATATGTTATCTTTGAGCGGAGATGCCTAATCCGTATTGATACCCCTGTGTGAAAAATCAAAGTAATGGCTGATTATCCACAGACTGAAGGAATCGAACCCTCGTCCGATCATATTGTTCGAGAGGCTCGCCAATTGGCCTTTGACGAGCTATTTCGCTCTCCTCAAGCAGGGCACAGCCTCGAGATCGATCACTCCTTCCCCGAGGAATTTGTTGACGAACTTTCCCGTCTCGAGGTGTTTAACAAACATCTCTTTCGCCCAAATACTTATTTGCACAAATGGTGGGCGCGGCGATGTGGCTCCACGTTTCGGGCTATACTCAAGCAGTTTGTGCCCAACAGTGAGCGTCGCGATTACTACACTCCCGGTGGACTGGAGGGAAAAATTGTACTCGACCCGATGATGGGCGGTGGCACAACTCTTCACGAAGCGATTCGGTTAGGAGCGAACGTCATTGGGGCAGACATTGACCCTATCCCGGTTGTGCAGGCCCGTACGGCACTCGCCCAAACAACCCTGGCCGATTTGCGAACCACCTTCAATCAATTCTTCTCCGATCTGTACAACAATTTGGGGCACTACTTCCAAACCGAGTGTCCAGGATGTCTGCGGACAGTAGACACTCAATACACACTCCACGGTCTGCGCAAATCCTGTGCCTGTGGGGAAGTTGTACAGATTGACCAATACGATTTGCGCCACGAGGCCGACAGGACGATTCGCATTTGGCCGCAAAGTTGGGAGATTTCCGATGCTCGAAGTGAGCCAGATGTCCCTGCCAGAACCCCTCGCCTGATTACCAAAGCTGAAAAAAAGTGCCCTTTTTGTGGGCAGGAATATGAGAAACTGCTTGATTTACCTTTTCATGCCCGTTATACGCCAATTGCGATTGTAGCCGCTTGCGCTGAACACGGACGCTTTTTCCGCTCGCCCGGTGAGTCTGACTTGCTACGAATTGCCCAGGCCGAGGAGCAGCGAGGCAGGTTAGACTTTGGACCACTAGGGGATTTCAAGGTAAAAAATGGACCTAAATCCGGCGATTTGCTAAGACACCATATCCACTCGTATCTCGACGTTTTCTCATCTCGTCAGTTGCTATATCTCCATCAAGCCATTCAGCAATTGCGCGGCTACAGCGGAGTAGCGAAGCTCAACTTAGGCGTGCTTGTGTCCGCATCTTTAGAGTTCAACTCGATGCTTTGCGGTTACAAAGGCTGGTACAAGCGTCGACCAGGCGCGATTCGACATGTTTTCGCTTTGCATGCCTATTCCTTCCCCTACACCGCCCTGGAGAATAATCCAATCAATCCCCACAAGTCTTCCGGCAACCTACAATTGCTCTTCCGCGATCGCATTGAACGGGGACGCAAGTGGGCAGCGTTACCCATTGAACGAAGGATTGGGCCAGACGGCAAAAGCGAATTGGTCAAGATACCGGGGGAAGTAGATGGCGGCGTTGAGGTTTTCAACCAGGCTGATCTGACGAGTGACCGGCAGACGTTTTGGCTCATTCATGGAGATTCTCGCAATCTACCCATTGACAGCCATTCTGTGGACTTGATAGTGACCGATCCTCCTTACTATGACAGTGTGCAGTATAGCGACCTGGCAACCTTTTTCCGAGTGTGGTTGGCGCGTTTGCTTCCTGACGAAGTTGAATGGACTTATGACGAAGCGCATAGTGCCGTCGCAACTAAAGCGACCGATAGCACTAGCAGCTTCATGACGGTGTTAGCAGGAATCTTTGCTGAGTGTGGGCGCGTGCTGAAGCGACGTATGGGGCGGATGGTGTTTACATTTCACCATTGGGATCCCAATGCATGGGCAGAACTGACTATTGCCCTCAAAAGCGCCGGATTCAGGCTGATGAACGCTTACGTCGTGTACTCGGAGCATCCTATCTCGGTCCATATCCGCAATTTGAATTCAATCAAGCATGATAGCATTCTGGTTTTCGCTCTTGATGGCAATAGGCCGGCTGTTCCGTGGATGCCTCTAGAGGCTATTGATACTGACGACAGTGAAACCTTTTGCCGGCAATGCAGTGTGATGTTGGGCTGGCTGTTGGAAAGCGAATTCTCTCCCGCCGAGATTCGCGCCATTTGGGAAGGTCTGATCCAGGAAAAAGGCTAATGGCAGAGAACGCAGGTAATCGCCCGGCAGAGATTTTTGGATATCCGATTTGGAACCAGTCAAAGGAAGTACAAAACGTTCGGGAGCGACATTGGTGTCCATTTTTGGATCGTCGTTGTGACAAGAAAAGCCGGTTGATCGATTTTCCGTTCGGTGTCTGTTCTGCGGAGCATAGCGGTGGAGTTCATACAATTTGCCCTCATCGTTTTGAGGAACAGGGCTCAATTGAAGGCATCTCCAGGGTCTTGGAGGACATTGCTCTACACTATTTCGGTGATTTCAACAACACCATCGTATTTTCCGAAGTCAGGCTCCCGAATGTGGGCAGCATAGATTATGTTCTCGTCCGGCACAAGCCAATGAAGCCCGAAGTGGAGGATTTTGTGTCAGTCGAGTTTCAGTCCGACTCCACGACCAGCACAGGAGGGTTGGTTCAGGGGATACTCGATTTCTTCGAGGGACAGGATTTGCAGGGTCAATCCTACAAGTTTGGTATGAACACCTACGATTCGATTAAGCGTGCTATAACCCAATTGATGAACAAAGGTATTGTATACGAAACTTGGGACACGAAGTGCTATTGGGTGATCCAGGAGTACATATACGCGAACCTGGTCAGCCGGTACGGCTTCAAAACAGATGGCTTTTCGCCTGGACATGCCTCTCGATTTGCATTGTACAGCCTGGTTCCCAAAGGCGACCGTTTGGCTCTGAATCCCGGTCGCTTCATATCGACCACTGTGGAAGAAGTATATCAGGCGATGCGGAATAATCCTGGCATTCCCGGCAAAGACAAGTTTGTGCAGCACCTAAACACCAAGTTGCGGCTCAGGCTCAGTGTGCGGGCCAGTTGAACTGACGAACGTTGTAGAGGGCTCCAAAGAGGCCGACGCCCAAGAAATCGCTCAAGGTGACTGCCTACTGCTGCGGCAATTTTCTAACCCCCCATTTCCGGCTTAGCCCCAACGTGCAACGCCACCGTGCCCAGCATCAGCATCCGGTAGCGCACGTCCCGCAAGCCCACCGCCTCCATTTCGAGCTTGAGTTCTTCGGGCCGTAGAAAAGCGTCGGCGGAAGCGGGCAGGTAGTGGTAGGCGTCGCCCTGCCCGCTGATCAGGCCGCCGATGCGCGGCACAATCTGGTGAAAGTAGAAGCGGAACAGCTTCCCGAAGGGGGTGTCTGCCGGGCGGGGCACGTCCAGCACCAGCACCCGGCCTCCCGGCTTGCAGACCCGCGTTTGTTCGGCCAGGGCCAGCCGGACGTCGGTCACGTTACGCATCAGGAAGCCGCTGGCTACGGCGTCGAACGTGTTCGAGGGGAAGGCCAGGTGTTGCGTATCCGCCCCGGCCCAGCGCACCGGACGGCCGTCGGCCCGCGCCCGGCCCACAGCCACCATCGGCAGCGTAAAATCCGCCCCGACGACCAGCGCCAGTCCGGGCCGCTGGCGCAGGGCCTCAAAAGCGATGTCGCCCGTGCCGGTGGCGATGTCCAGGAACCGTCCCTCTGGGGGAAGTTGAGCCTCGCGCACCAACAGCCGGCGCCAGGCCACATCGCGCCCGCCGGTCATGACCCGGTTCATCAGGTCGTAGCGGTGGGCGATGCGGCCAAACATTTCGGTGACGTATTGGCGCTTTTCTGAGGCTGAGTCAAACGTCATCGTGCCTTGCTCATTCCAATTGATCGGCTGTCTTCCTCAACCAATCTACGAACGTTCTGACCTCAGCCTCAAACCTCTGCCAAACGTCAGCCTGTTGCGCCACCAATTGAGCCACCCGGTCCGTGTCCAAATCGTAGCCATAGATGTTGCGGACAACGTGCCGAAAGGCGAGATATTTCTCCAATGACCGCGCCGTCTGGCTGGAAATGAGCGCCGGGCGGCCCTGGTGAGCTACGGCCATCCGCTCCAACAACCGCTTGTGCCAGTCATACCCGGTCGGCAGCGCCCCGTTGAGTTCGGAGGCCAGGATCCGGAATATTCGCTCGCAGCCTGTGTAAAAATTGTGAAGCTTTAGGGCCTGGTTTTCGTAGAGGATGTGGGCCAATTCAGGCATCGTCTCAACCAGCCGGTTCACCTTTTCCATTTCCGCTCTGAGGCGGGCCAGTTGATCCAATTCGACTTCAACATCCAGGGCGATTTCTTTGAATTCCCGGCTATTCAGATGCTTCATAGATTACCTCCCCCTGGGCCAGAACACGCTGTTGAAAGCGAGGATGCAGGTCATCGTAAGGTTTCAAATCCACCCTAAAACGAGAAAGCCGATTTGCCTCGGCGCAGGCTGAGAAGAAATCGGCCGGGGCGATGCCGGCCACGGCCAGATCGATGTCGGACCCGGCGGCGAAGCGGTCTTTGACCAGCGACCCAAAAAGAATGATGCGCCGCGCGCCGTACGTTGTCCTTAGCGAATGCGCGATCCGGTCAAGATCACGCCGCGCTTCCTGCGCCAGCCGCCGGTTTTGCTCGCGCCGCCGGGCCTGTTGCTGCTTCCAGTATGCCACAAATGGATCGGTCATTTCACGGCCGCTTCGATCAGCTTGTGGATGCGAGGGATCATCTCCGCCGGGTTGGGATGGATGCCTTCGCCCAGCAGGGAGCTTTCGAAGAGCTGTTCGATGACGGTATCGACCAGCTCCTGGCCGGCCAGGTCCTGCATCCGCCCGGCCAGACCCGTGATGATGGCGTGCCGGCGGTTTATCTCCAGGACCTTTTTCGGCGTCTCGAAATCTTTGTCCAGAATCCGGCGGACGCGGTCCATCTCCACGTTCGTCGCCCCTTCGGGCGAGACCAGGCGGCAAGGGCTGGTGGTCAGCCGCTTAGACTCGCGCACGTCCTCCACCCGCTCGCCCAACACGGTCTTGAAGCGGGCCAGGAGTTGGGCGAACTCGTCTGGCGATAAGCCCTCCTCTGCCTCCGCTTCGGCCTGGGCCTCGCCAGCCAGGTCAACCTCCGCCGTCTCCACGTTTTGCAGTTTGCGCCCGTCGAATTCTTGCAGGCCGATGAGCATAAAATTGTCCATCGGATCGGTCAGATACAGCACTTCCAGATCGTGCTGCTTGAAGTAGTCCAGGTGCGGGTTGTGCGTCGCCGAAGCCACGCTATCGCCCAGGATGTAGTAGATGGCCTCCTGGGTTTCGGGCATCCGCTCGACGTACTCCTTGAGCGAGGTCAGCCGGTCCGCCTCCAGTTTGGAAGAGGGGAAGCGCAGTAGTTTGTAGAGCGGCTCGCGCCCGGTTGCTTCGGTGGCAACCCCTTCTTTGAGGAAGGTCCCAAATTCCCCCCAAAATTGAGCGTACTTCTCCGGGTTCTCCTCGGCCAGTTCGGCCAGGGCGTTGACCAACCGCCGGGTCAGCACGCCCTTCATGCGCTCCATCACCCGGTTGGCCTGAACCGTCTCCCGCGAGATGTTCAGCGGCAAATCCTCCGAGTCGACCACGCCCTGCACGAAGCGAAAATAGGGCGGCAGCAGGTCTTGGCAATACTCCTGGATCAGCACCTTGCGCGAGTAGAGTTTCAGGCCGTCGTCCTTGCGCGGGCTGAGGGCCAGCAGCCCGCGCTCCTTGCGCGAGGGCACAAACAGCAGGGCGCTCATTTGCACCGGCGCGTCGATGGAGGTGTGCACCCGCAGCAGCGGCTCCTCAAAATCGAGGGTCAATTGCCGGTAAAAGTTCTGGTAGTCCTCGTCCTCCACCTCGCGGGGCGATTGCCGCCAGAGGGCAGTTTGCTGGTTTACAGGGGTTTCCTCGTCGCCCAGGTAGATGGGGAAGGAAACGAAGTCGGAATGTTTCTTGATGATGTCGCGCAGACGGTATTCTTCGGCAAACTCCGTGGCGTCATCGCGCAGGTGGATGACGACCTCGGTCCCCCGGTCACGCTTGTCCGCCGGTTGCAGGCTGTAAGTGTCACTCCCGGTCGAGGTCCAGGTGTGGGCCCCGGCCTCGGGGTCTGCCGGGCGGGAGGTGACCTCGACCCGGTCGGCCACCATAAACACGGAGTAGAAGCCGACCCCAAACTGGCCGATGATCTCGTTGGCCGTGGCTTCGCCCTCTTTGAGCCCGGACAGGAAAGCCGAAGCGCCGGAGTGGGCGATGGTGCCCAGGCCCTCGATGATCTCGGCCCGGGTCATGCCGATGCCGGTGTCGCTCAGGCGGAGGGTTTTGGCCTCCTTGTCCAGGCGCAAGCGAATGGCCAGCTCGGCCTCCGGATCGACAACGTTGGGGTTGGTCAGCATCTCGAATTGCAGCCGGTTGAGGGCGTCGGAGGCGTTCGAGATCAGCTCGCGCAAAAAGATTTCGCGGTCGGTGTAGAGAGAATGAACCAGGATGTTCAGCAACTGCCGCACTTCGGCCCGAAACTCAATAGATTCCTTCGAAGTCGTCTGATCAGACATGGTTTCATTTCCTCCTTTGGGTCGATGGATTTACTTCATCAGCGAGATTTTGGGTTCTCGTTACGAAACTCAGTTTGGACACCAGCCACGGATCGGACAAGCTAACAGCTTGTCCTACAACTCATTTTGAGTACATCCGATGGATTTACCTCATCAACGGGATTTTGATGTTGTGCGCTTTGGCAAAGGCGATGGCCTCGGGATAGCCGGCGTCGACGTGGCGGACCACGCCCAGGCCGGGGTCGGTGGTCAACACCCGCTCCAGGCGGCGGGCGGCGGCGTCCGTGCCGTCGGCGACGATCACCTGGCCGGCGTGCTGGCTGTAGCCGATGCCCACCCCGCCGCCGTGGTGGAAACTGACCCAGGTGGCCCCGCCGACGGCGTTGATCAGGGCGTTCAGGATGGGCCAGTCGCTGATCGCGTCGGAGCCGTCGCGCATACCCTCGGTTTCGCGGTTGGGGCTGGCCACGGAGCCGCTGTCCAGGTGATCGCGGCCGATTACGATGGGGGCTTTGACCCGCCCGCCGGCGACCAGTTCGTTGAACTTCAGGCCGGCTTTGGCCCGCTCACCGTAACCCAGCCAGCAGATGCGGGCCGGTAAGCCCTGGAACTTGACCTTCTTTTGGGCCATCGTGATCCAGCGCCGCAGATGCTCGTCCTCCGGGAAAAGCTCCAGAATGGCCTCGTCCGTGGCGTACAGGTCCGCCGGGTCGCCGGACAGGACCACCCAGCGGAACGGCCCCTTGCCCTCGCAAAAGAGGGGCCGGATGTAGGCGGGCACGAATCCGGGGTAATCGAAGGCGTTGGTCACGCCCCAATCGTAGGCCCGCTGGCGCAGATTGTTGCCGTAATCAAAGGCGATGGCCCCTCTGGCCTTCAAATCGAGGATGGCCTGCACGTGGCGGGCCATCGAGTGCATCGCCCGTTTTTCGTATTCCGCCGGGTCCTTCCGGCGCAGGTCCGTCGCTTCCTCCAGCGACAGCCCAGCCGGGATGTAGCCGTACATCACATCGTGGGCCGAGGTCTGGTCCGTGACCACGTCGGGAACCACATCCCGGAGGACCAGCTCCGGCAGGGCTTCGGCGGCGTTGGCCACCAGCCCGACCGACAGGGGCGTTTCCTTTTGCAGCGCGTCCTCAACCAGGGTCATCGCCTCTTCCAGGTCGTCGGTGACGGTATCGATCTGGTTCAGGCCCAGGCGGCGCCGGGCGCGGCCGGCGTCTACTTCCACGAACAGGCCCACCCCCTCGTTCATGGTGACGGCCAGGGGTTGGGCCCCGCCCATTTCGCCCAGGCCGGCGGTCAGGACAAACTTGCCCTTCAGCGAGCCCCAGCCCTGCTGGCGGGCCAGCGCGCCGAGCGTTTCGTAGGTTCCCTGCAAAATGCCCTGCGTGCCGATGTAGATCCAACTGCCGGCCGTCATCTGGCCGTACATGATCAAGCCTTCGGCCTCCCACCGGTCGAAGTTCTCCTGGGTGGCCCAGTGAGGCACGATGTTCGAGTTGGCGATCAGCACCCGGGGCGCGTCCTTGTGTGTCCGAAAGACCGCGACCGGCTTGCCCGATTGGACCAGCAGGGTCTCACCCGGCTCCAGGTTCTCCAGGGCGTGCAGGATGGCCTCGAACGCCTGCCAGTTCCGCGCGGCGCGGCCCCGCCCGCCGTAGACGATCAGGTTGTCCGGATCGCCGGCCACCTCCGGGTCGAGGTTGTTTTGCAGCATCCGGTACGGCGCTTCGATCAGCCAGTTTTTACAGGTCAATTTGGTTCCGCGTGGGGCGCGGACCGGGCGAGGCTTGGACATCGCACTTCTCCTTTACTCGATGTTGGACAGGGGGTAGAGAGCCGCCAGTGAAACCAGGGATAATTCCGGTGACCATCGGTCTGAATGCCTGACGAAAGACCAGCGACGAATGACGAACAGCTTGCGCTTACCAGGAATGTTGGTCGTTCGTCCATCGTCATTTGTCGCGTGAAGAATCAAGGACCTGGGCGATTTCTCGACTACCACCGATTATAGCGCACAAGGCGGAGGGGGGCAACAGCCATGTCGGTGAAGCTGGCTAGCGGTTTGAGGGCGGGGTTGGCGTCGTTGGGGCCGATCCG
>JBHHXL010000113.1:0-12553 GCA_046757065.1 Anaerolineae bacterium | reverse complement strand
AGTTTGTCCCGCACAAGCTAACAGCTTGTGCTACAAAACCCCATAAAAGCTCAACGAGCCTAAATTCGTTAATTCCCCAAAAACCTTAAACTGTAATCCCACAGGGTCAGGGCATCGATGTCTCCGGTAATGCACAGCGCGCTGCGAGCGCCATCCGGCCAGCGACCCAGCCGGACCAGGGGGAAGTTGCCTCCTTCAATTTGGGCCAGCAAAGGACGTTCATCCTCATATCCAAACTCTGGCCGGTCAAGATAAAACGCGTTGGCTTGCGCGTCTTGCGTCTGCTCGACGATGTAGCCTTGCTGGCGCAGAAAGCTGGTCAGGTAGGGTGCGGAAGTGGAGGACACGCCGATGAAGGGCCGCCGGGGGGCGCGCAGGGCAAACGCCGCGCCTTTGACCCGGCGATAGAGGCCATGCCAGGCCTCTGTGGGAGCCTGCACGTCCACGCCACGGGCCAGGACGGTCAGGCCGGCCGGCCCATCGACCCTGAGCGTTACCTCTCCATCCTCGCCATTAGCGACGACCACACCGGCCTCCGTCCGCGCTTTCCACCAACGGGCGATCTCGTCTAAGCGGGCTATCCAGACGCCGGGCGACAAGGCGCGGGCCCGGCGCAGCGTTTCAACCAGGGGCGCTTCGCACAGGTAAATGCGCTCCGGGTGGAGGCCCAGGGTAAACAACTCGCCCAGCTCATACGTTTTTTCCAGGATGGACAGCCACAGGCGGTTCATCGGTTCAGGGCTTTTGAGCTGGAAGCGGTCGATGAACGCCTCATCATCCGGCAGGCAATAAGGGATACGCACCAGGCCGTCGTCCCAGCGAGGCAAGGCCGGATAGTCCGTGGCCGAAACCGCGCCATAGAACTTGAGGACGCGGCGATAGGCATCCGTCTCGACCCCATCCACGACATCCCAGGCCAGGCCCTGGCTGCTGTCGTAAAGAAAATCGGCCTGGCCTACGGCGGTGATGGTATCGGCGTTCCAGCGCAAATAAGGGCAGCGAAAGCCGACGCCCTCAACCCCACGCGCTTTGAAGACGCGCCGGGCCTTGGTGAAATGGTCCAACTGCTCCGGCAACGACAACTGCGAATGATCGATGTGATAATAGCCGTGGATAGCAAACTCAACATTTCGAGCCTGATATTTTTCAATGACCCCCTGGCTTCGAGCCAGGGCAACCGTGGTCAGGGGAAACGTAGCGCCGCTCTCGTATCGCTCCAAAATGTCCACAAAATGGCCCAGGGTGCGATCCATCTTGGCCGCCGTCACCCCGTACCGGCCGGCGATGGTCCCTGCGCGTTTGATAAAATTGAGCGGGCCTTTGCCCTTAGTTGCAATGGCGATTGGATTCATCATCAGCCTCGTTGGTACTCAACACCCATTAAATTGTGCTGAACGTATTCGGTCACGGTCATAAACTTCACGTCGGAAAAGGAAGCCATGTAAGCAAATAACTCTCGCGAACCGGCCAGCAACTCCTGGCCGTTGAACCGGTAGAAAGAATTGCGCATCCGCAGGCCGTGGGTGCGGATGAAGGAGGGCGAAAAATACTCCCGCCGGATATAAGAGGTGTATCGCTGGCCGGCCTTCTTCTCCGACGATCCGCCCAGGAATTCGGTCGGGTGGGCCAGGTAGACGATGGGTTTGCCGGTCAGGCGGGACTCGGCGTACAGGGTTTTGAAGAACATCTTCATGGCCGGCGGCCCTACCACCCGCAGCAGGGACGAGATAAAGGGCATCGCGATGGCCGAAACCGGTATCTCCCAAATCGGCATATCCCCCGCCTTGAAGGCGCTGTCCCGGTGAGGGCGGTACGGGCGGCGCGGCGAGAAAAGCCAGCCCGGGTTGATGAGGTTTGAACTGATAAAATCGACCCGCTGCGAGCAAACCGAGCTGTCCGACCGGTAGCCGTATTGGGTCAAGATGCCCAGCGTGCGGGCAGAGGTTTTAACCCGAGGGCTGCGAAAAGCAAGGATGGGCTGGCCGACGACCTCTTGCAAGGTTTCGGTAGCTTCCTCAATGTAAGCCTGTTGCATCTCCTCCGGCATCCGATCATAGTCTTCCTCGTTGCCGTGGGTCAGGCCGTGGCAGCCGGCTTCGTGCCCCTGGACCTGCATCGTTTCCAGTTCATCGGCCAGCAGGTGGGCCGGTTGGGCCGTGACAAAAAACGTGGCCCGGATGCCCAGGTCGTGGCACAGGTTCATCGCCGCCCGGAGCGCCTGTTTCCGGTTTTCGAGGGGTATCCACAGGTCCGGATCAACATCCCAGGTGATGAGAACCGGAACCGAACCATTCTTCATTTGTGGTCCCGTTCCCTGGTTATAGTTCATGAACCGGCTTCCCCGCCAGCAAGCCCGCCAACTGTTTCCACTGCGTGCGCCGGACGAAGCGCGCGGCGGCGGGCTCCAGCCACCGCTCCCGGCGCTGCAACCAGGCCAGGAAGTATGCGCCGATCATAGCCAGCCCGCCCACCAGATAGGGCCGGTTGAACATATGCCGCATGCCCCGGGCGATCAGGTACAGGGGATGGTAGGCCATGTAGTAAGCGCCGTAGCCCTGCTCCACCCGGCTTTTGATCGAGCCGGTGGCCGCGCCGGTAACTCGATAGTGATACACTTTCAGGTTCATAAAGGTTTGCACTTCCCAACCGCGCGCCAGGGCCCGCCATTCGTCGATACCGTCCCAGCCGAGGGCCGGAACCAGGCCGTCAATTTCCTCGAAGCAGGCCCGCCGGTACACCTTCGTCGGCCCGCGAACGTGGTCCTTGCTGGCGGCCAAAGCCCATTCACCGCCCTCCGGTCTCTCGTAGACTGCGCCGCCGGCAATGCCCAATTTTGGGTTGGCGGCAAATTCGCGCAGCAAGCACTCGAAGTAGTCCGGCTCAAACGATAAATCTCCGTCCAGTTTGACGATGAAGTCAAAATCCTGGGTAATAGTTTTGTGGCCGGTGTAGAAAGCTTCGACCACGCCTTTGCCGCGCTGCCGCGCGCCCCGGTCTTCTCGATCAACCAGCTTCAACCAGGGGTGCTCCTGGCTGTAGCCGGACACGATCTGCGCCGTCTCATCGGTTGAGCCATCGTTAACGATGATCCATTCGCGGGGTTTTATAGTTTGCCGGGTCATCGAGCGCAGCGTTTTCTCGATGTATTCGGCTTCATTTCTGACCGGTGTAATTACGACATAACTTGTGGCTTCCATCCGTATCGCCTTTCATAAAGAGTCAGACCGTCCCTGCGCCTTCGGCAGCAACGACGCGAAGCGTGAAAACAGCCGGGGCCAATGCCACCGTATTGAGGGCTTTAGCCCTCTGCGGCGGGTAAGGGCTGAAGCCCTCAATACAATGTCTGGCTACCGCCGCAGGCAATCAGCTATTTTCAAGGGTAGCGCCCCGTGGCTATTCCCGGACCGGGGCCCGCTGGAACAACCCCTTGAGCTGGCGGGTTCCCTCCAGTAGATTAAAATCAGTTTCAATGATTTGTCGTCCGCAATCGCCCATCTTGATTTTATCGGCCTGGTCCATTGTCGCAATCGTTTGCAATGCCTCGGCCAGGGCAGCCGCGTCATTGGCCGGGACCAGCAAGCCGCTTTCGGGCCGAACCAGCTCGTCGATGCCCAAAATTCGGCTGGACACGACCGGCACGGCCATCGCCATCGCCTCGGCCAGGGCTACCGGCATACCGTCGCGGTCGCCATCCCTGGCGATGACGCAAGGCAGGGCGAAGACATCGCACCAGGCCAGGCCGGCCAATACCTCGGTTTGGGGCTGGCCTCCCAGCAGGTGCACCCGCTCCGCCAACCGGTAGCGTTCAATATCCGCCCGGAACCGGTCCATCAGCGGGCCGTCGCCGATGATGCGACATTCAAAATCAAGCCCCTTTTCTTGCAGTAGATGGCAGGCTTCAATCAAATATTGGTGCCCTTTTTTCTCAACCAGGCGTCCCACGGAGAGGATACGCAACCGGTCCCCGGCGGAACGCCTGGCCGGCGGCCGAAAGTGGGAGACATCGACCCAGGGGTGCAGGACGTGAATCGCGGCCGGATTCAGGTTGGCGTAGGTATCCAGCAGGTAGGACTTGTTGAACTCGGATACGGTCACCACAAAATCGGCTTCGGCCAGCTTTTCGTTGAGCAAAACCTTCTTGGCGTAAATGTCGTTGGCGTGGGCCGTCACGCTGTAAGGCAGATCGAGCAGACGTCCCACAATCAGGGCCACAATCGCCGCCCGATCGATGAAATGAGCGTGCAGCCGGTCAAGCGGCTGCCGGCGCAGCAAATAGGCGGCGTAAACGGCCTCGGCGAAGTGCAAGACCGTTTTCACCCAATCCCCCCGGCTGGGGTGGGGGCGCGTCAGCAGGTGGAGCAAGGTCCGCAGATATGTCAACGGTCGAGAGGCAAGAAAAAAGAGATGGCTCAGGACAAAGCTCAGCCAGTTGACGGGCAGGAGATAGATCGTTTCCTGTTGAAATTGACGTTGTTCCTCGGATAAGGGCGCGCCGGCGCTGGGCCGCCGTATCGATACGGGTTGAATTTGCAAGCCCAACTGCCGCAAAATCCGTATTTCCCGGTCGATGAAGGTGGTGGTCAGCCCCGGATAGGTGCCGATGATATAGCCCAGCCTTACGGTGTTTAACAGTGGTCCTGTTTTGCCATTTCTGTCGTTCATATTTTTCTATCCGAAGCATATTCCAACGTTGGGTAAACTCTTAGTAACTGTCCGTAAATAACTTTTCACTTTTTTCCAAGAAACATCCTGCAAAAATGACAAGTTATTTCTGGACAACCGCTTAATGGCTCATCCATAGATAGGGTGCAGTTGCGTAAGGGTACAGCACACAGCGCCTTTACCGGTACTCAAGCCTTTGAAACGGTATGGTTCAACAACCGGCGGTATAAGGCGATGTAATCACCGGCCTGTTTTTGGATGCTAAACTCGCGGGCCGCCCGTAGTTTCGCGGCCTGCCCCATCGCTTGCGCTTCGTCCGGGCAAGATATAAGGTGAACAATAGCTTCAGCCAACCTCTCTGGGTTTTTGGGGGGAACGATCAAGCCCGTTTCGCCGTGGATCATAGCCAGCTTCACGCCTGTAAGGTCGGTGGCCACAATGGGCTTACCGGCCACCATAGCTTCAAGCAGGGCGATGGGTAACCCTTCCCACTCCGAGGGCAGCACAAACAAGTCGCCGGCAGCCAACAATTGAGGAATATCGTTGCGGCTGCCCAAGAAGTGGATGTTATTTCTCAGATTCAGATCATCAACCTGTTGCTCAAGCCGCGGTCGCAAGACGCCATCACCGATGAACAGAAAATGGGCGTTGGGGTATTGTTCTAGAACAGCCGGCGCGGCTGCGATCAGATGACAGTGCCCTTTTGGTGGCAGGAGGGTGGCGACGGTAATTACTAAAATAGCTTCCTTGCCAAACCCCAGTTGTTCCCGAACGGATTCGCAGGTTGTTATCCCCTCGAATCGGGCCACATCCACGCCATTGGGAATAATGACAACATCTTTATCTCCCAACCCCGTCAATTGCATCACCGAAGCTTTTGTATCATCTGACACGGCCACAAGATCACCGACCCAGCGACGGACCCCTCGATAGAGCAGCCGGTGCGCCCGATTCTTGGCCCGTAGCCACCAGCTCAGCTTTGGTTGATTGGCTGGCAAGAACTTAACCCCGTGAAATGTCCAGAGCATATGACTTGAATTGAAAGGCAGCGTAAGGGCCAGGAAGTTAAGTGTACCCAAAAGATGCGTTTGAATAATATCGATCTCGTACTTCCTGATCAGTTGCGTTAGCGCCTTACGGATGCGAAGCATATCCATCAAGAAGAAAGGAAGGGAAACGATGCTGTGCCGTCGCGGAGGAGCGATGTAAACTTTAATACCCTGCTCCTCAATGGCCTGACGCATAGGTCCGTCCTCAAAGGTGCAGACGAGCGGACGGCATCCCTGCTCACCCTGAGATTTTACCAGAGCGCGAACAACCTCCTGCGCCCCTCCGATCTTGAGATTTAGGATGAGATGTAATATGTTCAGTCTGTCTTCCGGCATAGATACTCTCGCTTGAGAAAGTTGGCCGCGCTATTTGTGTTTGGCGAACCTGAAATTTGGCTCTTCAGACGGAGCTATGCCTGCGCCTCTGCCGGTGCATCCACTTCATCCGGGTGTAGATAGATGTGTATGATATTGGCGATCAATCCCAGGATGATCCACCACAATGTCAGCGTAAAGACGAAAAATCGCATATCCACAAATTGCGACACCGTTATCAGGAATCCAAAGGACAGCCAAAATATAATCAGCAACCGCCAACTCCAGAATCCTTCCCTGGGCATACGCGGTAATACCCTGACCGTCTGAACCAATAGCCAGATGACGGGAAAGATAAACAGGCTAAAGCCGACGATCCCCATTTCTGCCAAAATTGTCAAAAAGGTGTTGTGTGAGGTGGACTGCCGGATATCCCACACGGACGGCACCACGTCTCCCACGCGCTCGAAGAACATCCAGTCGTGATCGTCATACGATTCGTATCCCCAGCCGAAGACAGGTTTAGCCAGAAACATTCGTTGGCCGGCGTGGGCCACTACAAGCCGGTCGTTAGCCGTGCTCCTGGACCTCAGCCGTTCAAGCGCATAGCTCACCTCATCCACCAGCACATCGGCGGATAGAATAATGATAATCGGTAAAACAACAGCGGCCAGGGAGAGGACCGGCCTTGGATATAGATATAAAAGCCCAAGTATAACCAGGCTGGCGGCTAGCCAGCTGCCACGGGAAAACGAGAACAGGATGGAAAGCATCCCCAGAGCAAAGGCCAGGAGGAGGATGAGACGCCACAAGCCTCCTTTGAGCGACATCGCCATCTGAAGCAGCCACAACATGAGGAACATCATAAAACTTGTGTAGACGGCCGGTTCATTGAAGGTTCCGGTTACGCGCAGGTGCCGTTGAGCGCCGCCTCCCCACAACGCCGGCAGAACTCCAGGGCGATACCAGGATAACAGGCCGATGATAGCTTCAGCCACGCATATTGCCAGGATAAACGGTATTAACCTTTTGAGGACTTTCTCGCTGGGGCTGGTGGACTTGATCAGCAAATAAGCCATAAAAGGCACAAACACCCGGTCATAAAAGGTGTAGGTTGCCGGTAAGGATACCCCATAGGTCAGCAGGATGGAGCTGATGCCGTAGGCCAGGTAGAGACCCATCGCCAACTCCGGCCAGCCCAGTTTCAAGGACCTGAATCCTTTTAGCCTCATCATCCGGTAAAGGATAGTGATGGCAAGCGCCGCCGGGATCAAGGCTCGATGCAGCAGCCAATAGATGTAAACGCTCTGGGCCGACGGCGGGATAAAGGCAATGGTCGCCAGCCAGACCATAATGGCGATGAAGGGGTATTTGTTGAGTAAAATCGCGGCCGGCACGACAAAAACCAGGGCGATAGCGAAAAACCACTCGCCCAGGGCGAGCAGCAGGGCCAGGACAATCCCCAAACCTGCGCCTAACAACAACGGCAACCCTTTAGGTAAAAACTGGGTATCCCAAAAATCGAAGTATTTTTTTTCGTCAGTAAGCTTGTTAGTAATTGATTTAACGCCCATAGAACCCCCTATGATCTCCGGCTAGCGGAAGCGTTACTTCATAAATCTATCTTTAAGGCGCCCGCCTATCCGCCCCAATACGATGCGATCTTCTTCGGAGAAGCCTAATAACCAAATCGCTACGGCATACACACCCAGCAACGAGCTGACGTTGATGACGGTGTTGATAATGCTGGCCTCCACTAAAACCCAATTCGAGACGGCGTAAGCCCCGATCGCCGCCAGCGCGCCGGCCGTGATCGGCTTGAGGTAACCCCGGTTATAGGGCAAAAATCGGAACAGGACGTAAACCTGGGTCAGACGGGCCAGGTTAAGCACAGTCATCGCCGTTGCCATCGCGGCGGCGGCCCCCAATACTCCAAACCTGGGAATCAGTAACAGGTTGAGGGTCAAAGTCAACGTCAGTACCAGGATCGAGTTTAAGGTGTTCAACCAGGTCTTGCCGGTCATCACCACTAACACCCCACAGATTCCGGCCAGGGCGTTGGTCAGATTTCCGATGGCAAGTACCGTTAGCGCAATAGAACCGGCCACGAAGCTCTCGCCGAAGATGGCCAGGATCGAGTCGGCAAACATGATGTTGATCAGAAACAGCGGCAGATTAAAGGTAAAGGTCCACTTGGTCATGGTCTGGTAAAACCGTCCCAGGGACTGGCGCTCATCGTTGTGATAGAGTTCGGATACTACGGGCATTGAGGCCACAAAGATGGATGAGTAAAAAGCGTTACCGACGGCGCTGACCCGGTCCGCCACGCGAAAAATGCCCACGCCGACGGCTGTGTTCAAAGCGCCCAGCAGCAAAATCTCGACGTTGTTGCCCAAGAGCGTGATCAAATCTGAGGCGTAGAGGGGCAGCGAGAACTTAAACATCTCTCTTGTCTGGGTTCTACCCACCCCCAGCGGGCGCTTCAATCGAAACAATTTGTTCAAGAGATAAAACAAGATGAAGCAACCGGCGATAACCCCCAGCACGTGGGCGGACATTGCTTTGAGCGCGGTCAAGCCCGTTAGGGCTAAAAGGACGACGAGCAATATCTTGATCAGCGGAAAGGAGATGTCTTGGGCCAATACCCCATATTCCATCCGTTTGAAACCCAGGGCGGCTGCCCCCATGAGTGAGACCAGCGTCCAAAACGGAATGCCAACAGCGGCGATCCGCAGCACGGAAGTCAGGCTCGGCTCGTGGAAGGCCAGTTCGGCGATGGGATTCGCAAAGATAAACAGGCCAATCCCCATCAGGGCGCTGATCATAAACGGGATTCCCAGGCCAACCTGAAGCGTATCCCACAGAGATCGCTCATCCCGGCGACTGACAAATATTGGAATGTAGCGCACCATAGCCGGGCCCAGGCCCAGAAAGGCAAAAGCGGCCAGCATTTCAAAGGTTGTGTCGGCCAGACTGTAGATGCCATACTGGCCGGCTCCCATCAAGCGGGCAAATAACAGGGCCAGTCCAAAACGCACGCCATACACAAACAGCGTGCCAAAGAACTTGACACCCCCACCTTTGGCGGCGGTGAGAATGTTGCTTTCGGATGTCGCAGCCACGACAGACGTCTCGGCTGTTTCCACCAGGGGGGCTTCTTTTAGCATACTGGATTTACCATATCCCTTTGGTTTGGATTTTGCCTCCATCAGCGACGACCGGCTTCCACAGCTACCTGAGCCTTCTTTCTGGCCACGCAATCGATTGTGTATCGAAAGCCTTCCAACCATGATGTTGCGTTCACCACTCTCTCGTAGGCCATAAAGAGGTAGAACATAAGCCTGGAAGCCTGTCCATAAACCGGAAAAGTTTCTTTGACATCCAGAGCCTCTACTTCGAAACTCTGCCGGTTCAACAACGAATGACACCGCCGGCGGGTGTTAAAACGGTAATAGGTCGGATAAGGATCGTGATGGGCGGAGGAGTAGTTTCTGAGCCGGTTGGCGACCAGCAGGTGAAACCAGTGCGGGGTAATACTGGCGATAAATGCGCTGTAATGATACAAGTTAGGCGTTCGGAAGATATACTTCCCGCCGGGAGCCAGAACCCGGTTTATCTCTGCGCAATGGGCTTCCGGGTCTTCGAGGTGCTCGTTCACCCACCGCGATACGACCACATCGAAATGGCCGTCGGGAAAAGGGAATTTTCCTCCATCATACACATGAACTTCATCCAGACACGGGTTTTCCCTGACATCGGGGTCGATATCCAGCCCAACCAGGTGGCCGGATAGTTCGGCTAAATATTGGCTCGTATCATTAAAAGGGCCGGCGCCAACCTCTAAAACTCTCGCGTTGGGCGGGACGTGCATCTTTAGCAATTCGTGCCACTGGGCTTGCAGGTCCTTCCAGCCGGGTAACCGTTCGTAGTATTTGTGAATGTAGTCCGCTTGCCAGCTCACTATTTTCTGCTCCTGTCAGCCCATTCCGGGTAGTGCCCTTGTATTGCCCTCCCCTGAGATGCAAATTCCCGACAACTATAGCACAAATGAGTTTGAACTTTCATTGAATTTAGTTTGAATTCCATAATAGATTCTAACAATTTCAAACATTACTCCCGGCTTGGTTTCATCAGATTATCAAACACGTTGACATTAGTCAGGCCAAAGGTATGAATGTAGGCGTTTTCGCCATAAGCGCCGTAGCCATAGTTACCTGGGGCAACAATGATGTTGTTCTGGATGGTGTTGTCGGAGCCAGCGAAGTTGTAGTACTTGATGCCGAAGTTCCGGGGGCTGACGATGATGTTATCGAAGACCCGGACCCCGTTGCCAGGGTTCGAACCCGTGAAGATGGTGATGCCGTCTCCGCTGTTATTGCCCAGCGGTTTGTTCTGACCGGCATTAACAATCACATTGTTGTAGACTTCGTTGCCGCCATTGCCCTGAAGATAAATGCCAGGTCCCCCGCCATCCTTGATGAAGTTGTTGTAGATGTGGCAGGCGCTACCGGGGTTACTCATAATTCCGCTTTCTTGATCGGATAGTCCGGCCTGACCATCGCGGAGGACCCGGTTACCGTAGATTTCGCAGTGTTCGGTAGCGGAGCCGACCTGGATAGCATCCCAGCCGGTATCGGTCACGATGTTGTCGAACAGATGAACGCGCCGCAAGAGGGGGGGATAAACAGTTTCTGGCCCGCTATCGCAACTGCGTTCCCAACCTCTTGAGTAGAGCGAGCTGCCAATGTAGAAGCCCTCTGTGCCGACATCGTGGATATAGTTGCTATGGATGACCGTATCGTACTGGATGAAGGTGTCACGGTTGACAGCATCGTCGGGGTCTTTGTGTATCATGCCATCGCCGTCGTAGTCATAGTCGTTGGTCGAGCCGTCCGAGCAGGTGCCCTCCGTTTTGGCGGCAATGCCGACACCGGGAACACCGGAGATTTCAATGTGGTCCAGTTCGAAGTCGCTACTTTTGTAGCCGATGCTAATCCCATCCTGGGTGGAGCTTGTGACTTTGAGGCCAAAATGGATGCCCTCACTGCCGGAGCCGGACAGGTGGAAGAAGCGACTGTTTTGGACGAGAATGCCGTGGGAGGCGGAGGAGTTGAAAACCACCTGACCCCCGGCGTTGATAAAAGTGATAGGGTTATCGGGGGAGCCGAAGAAGTTGCGCAAAACAAGGCCGTTTCTGCTGCCGGCGGCCAGACAAACGGTATCGCCGGGCTGGACCGCCGCGTAGTTTGTACGGCCATCTGCCTTGGAAACCGTCAAACCGATGGTATGATCACAGGTGCTTACCCCGGTGGCTTGAAAAACCATCAGCGAGGCGATGAGGCACAATTCCGAGAAATGGCAACCGCCAAAGGCTTTGCACATGATGTTGAAAGCGATTTCACACATACGGGAACTTGTAAGCCTCCGTGCTTCAGTCAAAGGTTGGTGGTAAATGTGGGTCCAATTTCCCGAAATTCATCGCAAAAGTGCCGGTCACCTGCCCTGTCGAATACTTTTCAGGCAGCTTCTAAGACTGCCGGTGGGCCTGCAACCGGAGGGAGTGTGCTCCTCAGTTTCCTCCCGTCTGCGTGACGCCCAGGCATTATGGCAGAGCTACTAAGAAACTGCCGGTAGGCCGGGGGGCTTGCGACCGGAGGGAGTGTGTCCCCCCGCTACGCGTCCCCAGTTTCTTGCTCAATGAGCGGCGCCCACGCGCCGTGGCGAAGCTCGAAATGATTGTAGAATTTGGGGAAACATTCAGTTCGTTAAGGTTCGGTGCGCTTGAATTTGGAAGGTGCCGGTCAGATAGCTGCTCAGGGTCGATCTGCCGCACCGGGAGGTTGCGTGCGGATTATTGCCAACCGCCTTCCTCATTATACCATAACAATAGAACGTCAACACGCAGGCTAGATCGGTTCTGGATGAAATTGGCCCCCCGCCCTGGTGCTGAATTGCCTGCATCCGCGCTGGCTGCGGTTGGTGTAGTAAGGGTAATAGCGAAAAACACCCGGGCCAGTCTACCATACTCAGGTTTGAATCTGGTTTGAATTTTACCCTACTGCTACTATACTTTTGGCCTATTTGGTACTCGGTGACTATTGTTTGAAGTGTCGTTTGCATGATAAGATAGGCGCGTCTGGGTAAAGATAAAGTCTTTCTAATCGCATACGCTGTAGGGTGAAGCTAACAGCTCCCCGTGTTGAGAAGGGTGCGGGGTAGAAAATAGCGAGGCCCGTTTCCCGACCTACAGGTCGGGAAACGGGCCTTTTTTGTTTCCTATAGCGATTAGACTTGAAGGAGGATGTTGTAATGAGATCGCGAGCAGTCGTTTCCGGAGTAATACTTCAGGTTGTCTTGGTTTCAATGTTCTGGCTAGTCGGTCCAGGCGCCGTCCAGGCTCAGGGAGGCGATGAGCAGAACTATCCATACAAAATGTTTTTTCCATTTATCTCAAGGGCTGATAGATCGTTTGCGTGCGATTACACCATCGGGTTGGGGGAGGCGGTGGCAGATGGGCGGGGGAACTA
>JBHHXL010000112.1:0-12591 GCA_046757065.1 Anaerolineae bacterium | reverse complement strand
GCCGACCGGGCCCAGGCGATCATGCGGGCCCGAGATGCCGGATTAGGGTCATAAGTCTATTTTGTACGAGGAGGTTCCCATACTGACTATTCAGGATCAAATTTGACTTCAGAGTAGATTGCCTTCCCTGTAAATTACCTTGTGTTATTTTTCGCAAATAGGGTTTTTGTCCTATGCCAAAATATAATGTTTACCGTATTGCTTTTCCAGCCCGGCCCAAATTACAATGGTAACAGTGCGCAACCAGGAATTTGTGTACCGTTGCTTTTGCCACCGGTCGGTCAAAGAACGTAGATTCTCAACCTTTATAGCCACAATTCTTTCCCCGTTATGGTGAGGAAGGAGTGATCCTGATGACACAAGTAATTCTGTTGGCCTGTCCCAGCTGCGACTTCGTGATCGAGCAATTCAGCGAAGAGGAGTTGGAGACCGATAAACGACGGCAAAAACGCTATATGTACTTGCGAAAGAAGCAAACGCTTTGCCCCAACTGTCTGCTGGCCACCAGCAAACTCAAGGAGATGAAACTGGCCCAGGTGGAGGCCGATGAATTCATCGCGGCTGCCCCTCAACTGGCTGAAACGGAAACGGTCGCGGAGGGGGTTGAGGAGGCAGGCGCGGAAACCCTTGAGACGCCTCTGTGCGATCAACTGGAAGAAGGTCGCTGGCCCAGCCACGTCACAGAGTTGAAAAAATCAAAATATCACCTGGCGATGTATGAGGAAGGGCTACGTCTGCGACAGACCCAATGGGGCTTTGGCGGCTACGTGTCCTTGCCTGGCGTTGCCGCCGGCATTCTGGTCCGAGCCTCGGCCCGACCCGACATTGCCGGGGGCGCTAACTTTGTCCGCATGTTGCCCCCGTCCGGCAGCTATTACACCAGCGAGCAATTGCGGGCTGTGTGCGACGTGGCCGATGAGCACGCCTACGGCATCCTCCATTTGCACAGCACCGGCGGCGACATCGAGATTTTGGGCATCTCCACCGAGGGCCTGCGCCCCGCCGTAGACGCCCTGAACGCGCTCGGCTTCGACGTTGGTTCCACCTCCGATGCCTACCGCAATTCGGTTGATTGCCTGGGCCTGTCTCGGTGCGATGCGGCCCTGGTCGATGCGATGGACCTGCGCGATTGTTTTTACGACCGTTACCTGGACGATGTCCAATACCCCCGCTTTCCCCACAAGCTAAAAGTTCGTTTCTCCGGCTGCCCCAATGATTGCGCCCGGGCCGGTCAAAAAGCGGGCATTGCCATCGTCGGCGTCTTCCGCGATCTGCCTCAAATCGACCAGGACCGTTTGCAAGAATGGATTCAGGGCACCCACAACGGCGGCGAGGGCGGTGACATCCACCACCTGGTGCTGAATTGCCCGGCTCGCGCTCTGTTGTGGGATGGCCGGCGCCTGGCAGTGGACCCGGATTCTTGCACGCGTTGTATGTATTGCATCAACAAGTGCTCCTACGCCATCCGCCCCGGCGATGATCGGGGGGTGGCCATCCTGGTCGGGGCCAAACTGCGAGGTCGGTATGGCCCCTTGATCGGCAAAGTCCTGGTCCCCTTTATACCGGCTAATCCGCCCGAGTACAAAGAAGTGTTCGACGTGGTGGATCGCATTGCCGACGTTTTCGACGAGAACGCGCGACGCAAGGAGCGCCTGGGCGATATGATCTTCCGCATGGGCATCGACAAGTTCACCCGCTTGTGCGGCCTGGAGGCAAGCCCCTATCAATTGACCGAACCCCGGACCAATGCCTGGATTCACTGGTCCGAGGAAGAGCTTCAGGAAGCAACCTAGCTGTTCGTCCAGAAAGGGAAAAAGCCATGCCCGGAATTGGAATACCCAAGAAAGAGAAAACGCTGCCGCCCATCCTGAAACGCAACTACGGCCAATGGAGGTGGCACGAAGTCCCGCGACCGGGGGTCATCAAGCACGTGGCCGAAGGGGGTGAGACCTGCTACACCGTCCGCGCCGGGATGCCGCCCAACGCCCGCGTCAGCACCGAACTGGCCCGAAGAATTTGCGACCTGGCCGACGCTTACAGCCAGGGCCACCTGCGCCTGACCCGGCGGCATAGCCTGGAACTGGTCGGAGTCGCTCCCGACAAGATAGACGAAATTATTGAAAAGCTGAACGGCTTGGGGTTGCCGGTCGGCGGTACCGACCGGGCGCTGCATAACATCGTCTCTTGCACCGGCTGGCTCCACTGCCAGTTTGCCGCCACCGACGCGCCGGCCATCTCCAAAGCCCTGTCCGAAGCGCTGTGGGACGAATTCCAGACCGAGGCGTTGCCGGCCAAGCTTAAGATTTCGATCAGCGGTTGTGTCAACAACTGCGGCGAAGCGGTCACGGCCGACATCGGCGTCGTGGGCGTCCACCGCGACCTGCCGCGGGTGGATGACGAGAAAGTGGCCCGGTGCGAGATGGGGCTGATCATCTCCATCTGCCCGACCGGGGCCATTAAACCCAAACCGCCCAAGAGCGTCCGGGTTGATCCGGAGCGCTGTATCCACTGCGTCGCCTGCGTCGGTCAATGCGAGGGGATGCCCATCGGCGACCCCGACACCGACGGGGTGGCAATCTACATCGGCGGCAAGGCAGGCAACGCCGGCAGCGGCCCGAATCTGGGCAAGCTGGTCGTGCCCTGGCTGCCCAACACCACGCCCGACTGGCCGGAGACGGTGCAGGCCGTCAGAACGATCGTCGACACCTGGAAGGCCGGCGCCCGCCGTCACGAGCGGATCATCGATTGGGTCAATCGCATCGGCTGGGAGAAGTTTTTTCAGAAAACCGGCCTGCCGATGAGCGATAAGTTGCTGGACGGTTTTGCCATGTGGCCGGCCCACGCCCGCACCGGCGTCCGTTTCCGCTGGTGATGCGGCGGTGGTTAATATTTCACTATGTACAGCAGGAGACAAAACAATGACAGGAAAAACGGTAGAATTTGAGGGGATGACCCTGGAGCTGGACGAAGACGGCTTCATCCAAAACCCCGATCTGTGGAGCGAGGCGGTGGCCCGCTTCTTTGCCCCGGAAGAGGCCATCGAGGAGCTGAGCGAGGATCATTGGACCGTCATCAACTACATCCGCAACTACTATCTGGAATTTGGCATCGCCCCCATGATCCGCAAGATGAGCAAAGACATGGGCTTTTCGGTCAAGTACATGTACCAGCTCTTCCCCACGGGCCTGGACAAAGGGGCCTGCCGCCTGGCCGGTCTGCCCAAACCGACCGGGTGTGTGTAGACATCGGAGAGGCATATGTCCCGTGAACTGGAATTGCTGAACGAGCTCAAGGACTTCGTCGGCTTCACCGATGAAGACGCCCGGCTGCTGGCGGACATGCAGCCGATGCTGACGAGCGGCGCGCCGGCCGTGGCCGAGGCCTTCTACGCCAATTTGCTGCGTTTCCCGACCACGCGGAAGGTGCTGGACGCCGAGTATGGCCGGGTCAAGCGCCTCAAACGGACCAATCAGGTCTGGTTCACCGAGCTGGGCAACGGTGAATACGGCGCGGCCTATGCTGCCCGGCGTTACGCCATCGGCAAAGTCCACGTTCGCGTTCATCTGCCCTCCCGCTACATGGTCCTGGCGATGAACGTGGTGCGCGGCATGGCCTTGCAGATGGTCGACCGGGCCTACGCCGCGGCCGCCGACCGCGAGGCTCGCAAAGCCGCCCTGAATAAAATCCTGGATATTGATCTGGCAATGATGGTCCAATCCTACGACGACTGGCAGGTGTCCTTCGTCATGGACGCCCTGGACATCACCCCTGACCAGTTCGCGGAAATGATGGAAGCCGAGTACGAGCGGACCATTCCCATCGGGCTGGAGGGGTGAGAGGACCGCCGCCGATGACCTTGGCGGGGGGCGCGTTGTGATCGAGGAGAGTGATGATGGATGGCTTGAGTCTGACCTTCAACACCCTGGCCTACGGCGCACTCGTCGCCTTCTGGGTGGGGCTGGGCCTGCGGCTGTGGGCCTGGCTGGAGACGCCGGTGCCGCTCAAAATCCCGACCACCCCCGCCCCCAAAACCCGACCCGGCGCTTTCGCCCGGGTGGCCGGCGAGGTCGTGTTGTTCCGCAGCCTCTTCCGGGCCGACCGCGCCCTGTGGCTGGGGGGGTGGGTCTTCCACCTGACATTGCTACTGATCGTCTTGCGCCATCTGCGCTACGTTCTCTACCCGGTCCCGACCTGGGTGGTGTCGCTGGCTCCGACCGCCGGCCTGGTCGGCTTCCTGTTCCTGCTACCCGGCCTGTATCTCTTCATCCGACGGCTGGTGATTGACCGGGTGCGCTACGGCTCACTGCTGTCCGACTACCTGGTGCTGGCCCTGTTGCTGACCATCGGGGCCTTGGGCCTGCTGATCAAATATATCACCCCGGTAGACCTGGTGGCGGTCAAGGCCTTCCTGCTCGGCTTGATCACCCTGACCCCGACGACCGTTCCAGTCCACCCCCTGTTCCTGACTCATTTCGGGCTGGTGTTGGTTCTGGTGGCGTACTTTCCATTCAGCAAATTGGTGCACGCGCCGGGCGTGTTCCTCAGCCCCACCCGCAACCAGGCCGACGATGGCCGCCGGCGACTTCACATCAACCCCTGGGACCCGCCGGTTGGATTGCGGAATCAAAAATCTGAAACGAAATAACTTGATTTCGGACTTCGGAATGAAATAGCCACATTCCGAGATCGAAGGGGAAGCGGAGAATGAAACCTCTCAAATTCGATGTTCCGGCAGTCAAGCCCCAGGCCTCGGCCGAGAGCCGCTGCCACCCGGCCCGGCCGGAACACCTGAAAACCCTCGGCCTGCCCGAAACCCGGCCCGATGACTGGCAGGAGAAGGCCGTCGCCAAGTTCGGCGAGTTGTTGGAGAAGTCACGCGCCTTGCGCACGTACCTGGACATCTGCGTGCGCTGTGGGGCGTGCGCCGACAAGTGCCATTTCTTCGTCGGCACCGGCGACCCCCGGAACATGCCTTACGCCCGGGCCGAGCTGCTACGCAAAGTCTACCGCTACTACTTCAGGCCGGGCGAGCGCTTCCTGGGCCGGCTGGCCGGGGCCGAGCCTCTCAGCGAAGAGGTGCTCGACGAATGGTACATCTACTTCTACCAATGCTCCGAATGTCGGCGTTGCTCGGTCTTTTGTCCCTACGGGATCGACCAGGCCGAGCTGACCATCGCCGCCCGCGAGATCATGGCCTCCGTCGGCGTGGCCAACAAGTACGTGACCGAGGTCATCAACAACGCCTACCGTACCGGCAATAACATCGGCATCCCCGCCCCGGCCTGGATCGACAACTGCGAGTTTCTGGAAGAGGAACTGAAAGAGGAGACCGGCCTGGACATCCGCCTGCCGGTAGACGTGGAGGGGGCCGAAGTGCTGCTGGTTCCGCCCTCAGCCGACAACTTCGTCAATACCGACACCATGACCGGCTACGCCAAGGTTTTCCACGCGGCCGGTATCAGTTGGACGACGAGCACCTCTGCCGACGAGGCGGCCAACTTTGGCCTGTTCCTGGATTACAGGGACATGAAGGCGCTCAACCGGCGCATCATCGAAGCGGCCCGGCGCTTGCGGGTGAAGCACATTGTCTTTGGCGAGTGCGGCCACGCCTGGCGAGTGGCCATGTTCATGAAAACCTTGAACGGTCCGCTCGACTTTCTGCGCACCCCTTATCCGATCCACATCTGCGAATTCACCCTGAACCTGCTGCGGCGCGGCGCTTTTCGCTTAGATCGGGAAGCCAACCTGGCCCGCACGGTGTCGTATCACGATCCGTGCAACATCGCCCGGGCCGGAGGTCCGCTCGAAGAACCGCGAGAGCTGCTGCGGGCAGCCGTGCTGGATGTGCGCGAGATGCCGTCCAATACTATCTGCCAGCAAACGGTCTGCTGCGGGGGGGGCGGCGGCCTGCTGACCGACGAATTGATGGACCTGCGCGTGGCCGGCTCGAAGATGCGGGCCGAAGCTCTCCGCACCACCCGGGCCAATACCCTGGCCACGATCTGCGCCATCTGCAAGGCCCAACTGCGCAAGGTGCTGCCCAAGCACGGGATCGAGGCCGAGGTGGTGGGCGTGCACGACCTGGTGGGCCAGGCTCTGATCCCTTCCAGGGCCGGCCAGAAGGTGCCCGTCCGTTGGTAATGTGAGAGAAGGATTATGTCACTACTCAGTTTCGCACTCATTTTGGCCGTCGTGGCCGCCCTGGTGGCCGTGCCGCGCCGGACGCGCAAGGCGGCGAGCCTGGTCTTTCTCCTGGCCATCCTGGCCAGTCTGACCGCCGTCGGCTACGCCGGCGCCCGCATCGAGAAGCCGGCCCAGGACGGGGGCGGGCCGCTGGCTCTGGTCGTGCCGGCCGACCTGCCTGAGCCTGACGACTATCACTACCCCCTGGCCACCTGGCGGGCCGCACACTTCACTTACGTGCAGACCTCCGACCTGGGCGAAACCGAGTGCCTGGATTGCCACGACGATCCAGACACCTTTTGCAACCAGTGCCACGACTATGTGGGGGTGCAGCTCATCGCCCCGCCGCCGTCTGCCAGCATGTCGGTGGCCGAGGAAGGTGAAAAGACTCCCCTCGAGCCAACAGCCGGGGCGGAGGAGGAGACCGCCCAGGTGCCGAGCTATTCCGGTGACATTCAGCCCCTGCTGGACGAGAAATGCGCTGCCTGCCACATCAGACGCAAGCGGGGCGGCTTTCGCGCTGCCTCCTATGCCGACGTGTTCCAGGGCGGTTTGAACGGACCGGCCATTGTACCGGGAGACGCCGAAGGCAGCCTGCTGTTCCAGACGCTGCGCGGCCCTGTGGAGGACAAAGATATCCGGCAGATGCCGCCGCGCAAGCCGCTGACGGAGGCCGAAATCGATTTGATTGCCCGCTGGATCGAAGCCGGCGCGCCAGACAACTGATTGCGGAGTGCGGGGTAAACAAACCGAAATCCGAAATGGAGGACGTATGCACACCTTATTTCAATCGCTGATCGTGGTGCCTTCGGAATGGCGATTGCTGTTCAACATCGTCGGCCTGGCCACCCTGGCCATCTTTGCCCTGGGCACCCTGAGCCGGATCTCACTGTGGCTGAGCGGCGAGGACAGGGGCAGTGGGCCATTGGAGGGCAAAGGATACGTGGGCATGCTCTGGCTGATTTTCGTCCGACCCTTCTCGGTAGACTGCCTGTTCGCCCGCCGCGTGTTCGCCCGGAGCAAAGTTCGGGGGGTGATGCTGATGTTGATCACCTGGTCGTTCGTGATTATGCTGCTTGGCGTCCTGAGCTCGCTGGTGGACCAGCTCTTCCAGCCCGACCTGCTAGCGCAGATAGAGCCAGCCCTGGCCCTGGCCATGGACGTGACCGGTGGACTGCTGCTGATCGGGTTGACCGTCGGCGTGGTGAAGCGTTTCTTCTTCCCCAGCGTTCACCAGATTTCCCTGCCGGCCGATAGCATTGTGCTCGTCCTGTTCTGGGTGGTGGTCTTCCTGGGCTTTGTGCTGGAGGGGGTCGGTCTGGCCTCGCTGGGTTGGTCGCAGGCCGGCAACTACCCCGTCGGCTCGCTCTTTGGACAGGCGATAGCGACCCTGGCGACGGGTGACCCGGCGCGAGCCTACACCTGGGTCTACATGCTCCACGCCCTGAGCGGGTTTGCCCTGATCGGCTACCTGCCTTTCTCAAAGATGTTCCATATGCTGGCGGCCCAGATTACCACCTTTGCCGCCCGGCAGCGATTATCCCAGAGCCGTGGCGCGGCTTGAACCGCGCGAAGGAGAAGCCTGCTATGTCCGAAGAGCCCGAACGCGCCGTTGATCTGACCGACGGTCTGACCAAACTTCAACTGGTCAGCCTGGATGCGTGTGTGCGCTGCCACGCCTGTCTGGAATGGTGCCCGGTGTTTGACATCCTGGGCGATGAGGAGATCACCCCCCCGGAGAAGATCCGCATCTACGGCGAAATGCTGCGCCTGCAGCACGGCCTGATTCCGCGCATCTTCGGCCGGCCGGAGATGAGTCACTACACCCTGACCCAGCTTTCCGAGGCCCTGTACAAGTGCACCACCTGCGGGCGATGCGGCGAGGTGTGCGAGGTGGGCATCCACACCCAACGTCTGTGGCCGACGCTGCGGGCCAAAATGGTCGAATTGGGCGTGGGGCCGATCGGCGGCCAGGCCAATGCGCCGCGCATCGTCGCCGAAAAGCACAATCCCTACGACCGGCCGCACGCCGAGCGTTTTGATTTCCTGCCGGACGACGTGCCCGTGGCCAAAAAGGCCGAGACGGGTTTCTTCGTCGGGTGCAGCGGGGCCTACACCGCCCAGCCGATGGTGGCCGGCGCGATCAAAGCCCTGCACGCCGCCGGGGTCGAGTTTACCCTCTTCGAGGACGAGTACTGCTGCGGCTTCCCGTTGTGGGTGGTCGGCTACCGCGAACTGCTGGTGGACCTGGTCCATCACAACGTGGACGGCTTTGTAGCCCAGGGCGTCAAGCGGCTGGTGACCTCGTGCCCCTGTTGCCTGGATCACCTCTCCCACCGCTGGCCCGAGCTTTACGGCGCAGAGGATTTCCCGCTGGAGATCGTGCACACGACCGAGGTGCTGGTGGAGCAAATCCAAAAGGGCAAATTCCAGCCGAGCAAGCAGGCCGATGTTACGGTCGCCGTCCACGATCCGTGCTACATCGCCCGGGCCACGCCGGTCCATGAGCCGCCGCGCATCGTCGCCCGCTCGGTGCCGGGGGTGAAGGTGGTCGAGATGGAGCACAATCGGGAGATGGCGCGCTGCTGCGGCTCGGGCGGCGGCATCCGGCGGGCCTATGGCGAGTTGTCGGTAGATATGGCCAAGGTCATCATCCGCGAGGCGGAAGAGACCGGGGCCAACATCATGCTGATTGACTGCCCGGCCTGTTTCGAGCGGCTGGGTATGGCCCACGAGCGGATGGAGACTTCCATTCAAGTGATGGATCTGTTGCAGTTTGTGGCCCAGTACATCTAAGTGGTTGTCCAGAAATAACTTTTCATTTTTGCAGGATGTTTCTTGGAAAAAAGTGAAAAGTTATTTACGGACATTTACTAAGTAAAACGTAATGACGTAATTTTACGCATTACGTTTTACGCACCACGTTGCACAATGTGAGGAGGTTGACTATGGCTCTTAAGCCACTCTCAAAGTCCATCCGCGAGTATGACCGCGTTGTCCGCACCACCTGCTCGAATATGTGCGAGGCCGGTTGCGGCATGCTGGTTTACGTCAAGGATGGGCGGGTGGTCGATATTTGGGGCGACCCGGACCACCCCCTGAGCAACGGGGCGCTCTGTCCAAAGGGCATCGGCGCATTCCAGCACATTTACAACCCGTTGCGGATCAAGTACCCTTTGATTCGCAAATCGCTGGACGACGATTTCCAACGCGTCTCCTGGGACGATGCGTTGGACTTCGCTGCCGAGCGCCTGCTCAAAATCCGCGACCAGTACGGGGCCGAGTCGCTGATGATCCACCGCACCGGTCGCTCCGATATGATGTGGAAGGCGGGCGCGGCCCGCTTCGGGCGTATCTTCGGCACGCCCAATGTCGTCGGCCAGGGGCCTATCTGCTGCGAAAGCCCCGGCGTGGCCCTCAACTACGCTTTTGGAGCCAAGGGACTGGGCCGGCTCACCAATCCCGTTCCCGACTGGGTCAACAGCCGCTGCATCCTGGGCGCTGGCAGCAGCCAGGCCAACAACCACCCGGTCGAAATGCAGTGGGTGCTGGAGGCCAAGGAACGGGGCGCCAAGATCATCTGGGTGGACCCCCGCTTCAACACAACGATGATGCACGCCGACATCGCCATCCGCCTGCGACCAAACACCGACGCCGCGCTGGTGATGGCTATGATCCACGTCATTGTGAAAGAGGACCTGTATGACCACGAGTTCGTGGGCAAGTGGGTGCACGGGCTGGACGAGTGGCTGCCGCTGATCGAGGATATGCCCCCCTCGCGGGCGGCCAGCATCACCTGGGTGCCGGAGGAGACGATCGTCGAGGCGGCCCGCCTGTTCGCCACCAGCAAGCCGGCCTCCGTAAACGGCTGCCTGGGCACCGCGCAGACCTACAACGCGGTCAACATCAATCGCTGCTATGCCGCCCTGGTAGCCATCACCGGCAACATCGGTATGCCCGGCGGCGGCTGGAATTGGCTGCACAACTGCCGGCCGCCGATGAGCGCCGGCAACGACCTGGCCGATCTGCCGCCCATCAAGGCCCCGGTCATCTCCGACAAACTGGTCGGTTGGGCCGACGTCAGCGCGGCGACCTACGCCAACGCCGTCTTCACCGGCAAGCCCTATCCGATCAAAGGTATCTGGTGGAACGGCAATATGCTGGCCCAGATGCCCGGCACGCAGAAGTACGCCGCCGGAATCAAGCAAAACGTCGAGATCGCCATACACAATTCCTTCCACCCCAACTTCACCCAGCATCACGCCCACGTCTCCTTCCCCATCACCTCCTGGGTGGAGCGCGAGGGGGTGGTTCATCACGGCAACAACCGCCTCTGCCAGTGGTTCAACCAGTGTATCGAGCCCAACTGGGAATGCCGCAACGATGTGGACGTGGTCGCCGGCCTGGCAGACCGGGTCTTCGGCCCGGAAGAGGGCCTGAAGTGGTACCCCTGGCGGCGGGCCGACAACCCTCATTTGGTTGATATTGCCGCTATGACCGACTGGATTCAGCAGCAAGAGTCGTTCACCTACGGCATCATCAAGAAGACGATGGACCCGGAGACCACGCCTCCGGGCGGCGTGATGTGGCCGGCCTTCACCGAAGAGGAGGCTATGCAGTACGAGTTCCCGGAGGCCAAATCGCGCGGCAAGTGGATTATGTACCAGGACGAGCCCTTCCCCGAGGACCCGCAGGGCCGTCGTTTCCCCACCCCGTCGGGCAAGATCGAAATCGCTTCGCAGGCGTTGGCCGACCTGGGCTGGGATTACCTGCCCCAACACCGCGAGGGAGGCCACACCCCGGTCAGCACGCCGGAGGACTTTGAGAAACACCCCATCGTGTTGTGCACCGGCCGGCCGGTTTCCAGCTTCCACGAGATGGGACACTGGTGGCCGTGGACCGACGAACTCGAACCCGACCGCTACATCCAGATTCACCCCCAACTGGCAGCCGTGTTGGACATCGAGGACGGCGACTACGTGAAGCTGGAAAGCATGACCTCCGAGCTGGACGGCTATGCCTGGGTCACGGAAGAAACCGATCCGCGCCAGGTGTGGAGCTACTGCTCGACCGACGAGTACCAGCCCTTCGTGCCCGGCATCACCAACCGCAACGTGAGTTGGCTGGTCGACGACATCGTCAAGGACCCGGTTTACGGGCAGGCGGAGTTCAAGGCCCAGCTCGTGCTGGTCTGGAAGCAGGGGACGGACAAGGAGGCGGCGCGGCGCAAGATTCACCAATTCCTCAAGCAATTCCCCGCCTACGAGGTGGATGCCGAGCGGGAATTGGGGGCCTACGCCAACAACGTCGCTCGCGGGGGCGCGCCCAGTTGGGATGCGGCGGCCAAGAAGGTTGTGTGGCAAGGCGAGCCGGCCGCGGATGGCAATGTCTTACCCTTTACTGAGGGATAAAAGCTAAAACGTAAAGCGTAATGATATGATGCGTAATCTTACGTTTTACTTATTACGTTTTACGCCAGGAGATACACTATGAGCGAAGTCATCAGAGCTGAAGAAGGTTTTGCCCACAGGACAACCGCTTTTCAGGGGCGCGAGTCGCGCGTTACCCTGCCGGGCGCGACCAATCGCTACATGATGTTCCACGACCCGGAGCGTTGCATCGGTTGCTGGGCCTGTGAGGTCGCCTGCAAACTGGAGAACGACGTGCCGGTCGGTCCGCGCCTGTGCCGGATGGTCCAGGTTGGCCCCAAGAAGGTCGGCGGCCGGTTGCAGACCACCTGGGTCTATATGAGCTGCTACCACTGCGAGGACGCGGCCTGCATCCCGGTCTGCCCGACCGCCGCTATGCGCAAGCGCGAGGATGGCATTGTCTACGTGGATGAGCCAAGCTGCATCGGCTGCAAGGCTTGCATCGCCGCCTGCCCCTGGGGCGCTATCCAGTTCAACCCCCGCACCAACCTCGTCATCAAGTGCGATTACTGCAAAGACCGCGTGGATCAGGGCCTGTGGCCGGCCTGCGCGACCAAATGCGCCACCAAGTGTCTCTTCTTCGGCAATATCAATGAATACACCACAATGCTGCGCGAGCGGCACGCCCAGCGACAGGCAGCGATGGCATAGGAGGCAAAACGATGGCCAAAGTCGGCACGATGGACACGAAGCCCCTTCGGATGGATTACGCGAACGGTGATTACAGCCGGGCTTATGATTTGATCTCCGGGGCCGGGATCAAGATTGTTTACAAAACAGTGGCCAGCGTCGAACCCTACCACGCCACCATTCACCTGGAGCACGAACAGGACCGGGACAGGGCCGCGAAACTGCTGGACGAGGCGGGTATCCAATGGTTCTCGCCGGTTCCGTTCTATTAAGCGTGCCTCGTGCTGCGTTTCACGTGTCAGGTGTCAGGTGTCACGCAGCACGCAATACGTAACACGCGACACATGAC
>JBHHXL010000111.1:0-12641 GCA_046757065.1 Anaerolineae bacterium | reverse complement strand
TATGCAATCTCGTATGAAATCATCGAGGAGTTGGGGCGCGACGACCTGACCATTATCTACCGCGCTTTACGAAAGTCGGATGGCCGCGAGGTGGACATCAAGGCCGTTGCGCCCCAATTTACCTTCGATGAAGCGTTTGTGCGAAAGTTCCAGGACGCCGCCCAGCGGGCCATCACCCTGGAGCACCCGAATATTGTTCGCACCTACGAGGTCGGGGCCAAAGATGACATTGTTTATCTGGCGCGTGAGCGGGTATCCGGCCAGAGGCTGGCCGAGGTGCTGGCTCGCGAGGGGAGCCTGCCCCTGGCTCGCGTGGTGGAGATTGTCCGTCAAATTGCCGCCGCCCTGGACTACGCCCACGGCAAGGCCGTCACCCACGGCGATCTATCGGATCAGGCGATCTGCCTCGATGCGGATGACAGAGTGACCCTCGTCAATTTCTGTGAAGCGCAGGCGGTAGCCAACACCTCGTTGGTCAGGCACGGTTTTACCGTGGGCACGCCTGAGTATGTCGCCCCGGAACAGGTCCACGGCCAGGGCCCCAGTCGCGCCGCCGATCTTTACGCCCTGGGGGTATTAACCTACCAGATGCTGGCTGGCAAGCCGCCCTTCAGCGGCGAACCCGCCGCCGTCCTGCACGCCCAGGCCTACGAGCAACCCCAGCCGTTACACGTCGTCGATCCAGATATTCGGGTAACCGTCAGCGAAACCGTAGCCCGTATGCTGTCAAAGGGCCTCGAACTGCGCCACGCCACCGGGGCCGAGTTCGTGCGAGCCTTGCAGGCGGCGGCAAAGGGGACGGCTCCCATTCGCAAACCGGTCGCTGCGGCTGCCCTGGCTCAGGCCGCAGGAGCCGCAGGGCGCCGCCCATTTTACCGGTTGCCTGCTTTCTGGCTCTTCGTCATCACGCCCCTGGTCGGCTTGCTTATGGCCGCCGGATTTTGGGGCGTGACCTACTGGAGCGCCCGGCAGGTTCGAGATGGCATCGCTCTCAGGGAAAAGCCGACGCCCGTACCGACCTTCTCCGTCCAGCAAGATGTGGCCTCCCCCACCGCATTGCCGGCCCGGGTTACCAACACCCCTTTGCCAACCCTGACGCCGACCGCCCTGCCTTCCCCGACGGCCACCTTGCCCTCTCCGACAGCCATGCCTCTCGCGCTGCCCACTCCCGGCGAGCCTGTCATCGCGGCCAATAGCCCTTTTACAAACTTGCGCCTGTCGCATGGCATCACCGAGGACAGCCAACCGTTGGACCAGGGGACCAGCTTTGCTCCAGGCCCAAGGCCGATTTATCTGTTCTTTGACTACCGGGGGATGAACCCCAACACGCCCTGGACCCATACCTGGACCTGGGCCGATCAACCCCTGGAGCGTGGGGAAAATGTGTGGCCGGAGGATTACGGCCCGGCGGGGACTGCCTGGGTTTTCTATTCCCCCGCCGGAGGCTACCAACCGGGGCCCTACCGGGTGACGCTCGAAATCGAGGGTCGAACGGTAGCCACGGCAACCTTCGTTATTGAGCCGGGGGGGTTGTAATGTGCTTTTTTTCTCAACCTGAATTGACAAGATGCAGGGAATCATCTATAATCACCGCCAATTGAATAACAGACCTTCGGGGCAGGGTGAGGCTATTCAGCCAATTCCCGACCGGCGGTGATACTGCCAGGGGCAGTTCAGCCCGCGAGCGAGGCCAGGTGTGGTTGAGCAGGACCCGGTGAGAGTCCGGGGCCGACGGTATAGTCCGGATGGTAGAAGGTACGTAAGGCGCAAATCCATTGGCATTATGCGTTGTTGTCTTGGTTTATCTCCTGGGGATGTTCGAGTCCTCGGGTTTTTTGGTCATAATGCCGGTGCGTCTTGCATGACAGCTTGCCCCCGAAGCTTGACTTGCTTCGGGGTTCTTTCGTTAGGCTGTTTTTTGTGCTGGCCCCCGAAGGTTCGAGTTCCCTGAAATCGGGGGTTTTTCTTTCCAGGCCCCTGCCTTTCAAATCCTTTCTCGCCAGAGGAGAACGCGATGCAAGATTATGCCCGACCATTTCGACCGTTGTCACGCAGCCGGGCCGGAAAAACCTATTTCCTGGAAACCTATAAAAGGCGGTGGGACTTTTTGTTGATCCCCGTTGGCCTGGCCGTTTTCATCGGTTTATGGGCGGCTGTGGTGCGTCTGGCCGATTACCCGCCCTTTATTCTGCCCTCCCCCGGCGCGGTTGGCGCCAAGTTTATTCGGACCCTGGGTGATGGCACTATCTGGCGGCACAGCCAGGTTACACTATTGGAAATGTTGGCCGGCCTGACCCTGGGGTTGAGCATCGCAACCGTTTTAGGCTACTTGCTGGCTAAAAGCCCGTTGATGGAGCGATTGGTCGGACCTTACATTGTCGCCTCGCAGGCGATTCCGGCGGTGGCCTTGGCTCCGCTGTTGATCATCTGGTTTGGATCGGGGTTGTGGAGCAAGGTGTTGGTGTGCGCCCTGGTCGTTTTCTTCCCGGTGCTCATCAACACCATCGTGGGTTTGCGTTCGGTCAACTCGGGGCTGCGTGATTTGATGCGTTCTTTGCAAGCCTCTCGCTGGCAAACCTTCACGATGTTAGAGGTCCCGGCTGCGCTGCCGGTGCTTCTGGGCGGATTAAAGATCGGAGTTACCCTGTCCGTAATTGGCGCTGTCGTCGGAGAGTTTGTCAGCGCCGACCAGGGGTTAGGCTTCCTCATCAACCTGTCCCGCGGCCTGTTCGACACTGCCCTGATGTTTGTCGCCATTGCGGTGCTAGTCTGTATCGCCCTGAGCCTGTACCTGATGGTCGTTGGCCTGGAGAAATGGCTGCTGGCCTGGCGACCGTGATGGGCGTTAGTGCCTGTCTGGAAATACCTTGTTATCGAAAGGAGAAGTTTCGGAAGTGAGAAATCGTTGGTTGATGGCGTTGCTGGTCTTAAGCGCGCTGCTGGTTGGCGCTTGTGGCCAATCGGCCGGCGCACCGGCGGAGCCGCAGGAGTTAACGGATGTGACCTTGGGAGTCGGCTTCATCCCGAATGTGCAATTTGCCCCTCTGTACGTGGCGCAAAAGAAGGGCTTCTATGCTGAAGAAGGTTTGAATGTCACCATTGAGTATGGCTTCGAGCATGACTTCATTAAGCTGGCCGCCAGCGGCGAACGAGACTTCGCCGTGGCCAGCGGCGACCAGGTCATTCTGGCCCGGGGCCAGGGCATCCCCATCGTTTACGTGATGAAATGGTACGAGCGTTTCCCGGTGGGCGTGGCAGCGCCCAAGGCAGCCAGCCTGAGCGGCCCTGATGCCCTGCCCGGACACAAGGTCGGCATCCCTGGCCTGTTTGGGGCCAGCTACATCGCCTGGAAAGCTCTAACCTATGCGACGAACATTGATGAATCTAAAGTTGAATTGGTGGAATTTCCGGAATTTAACCAGGCGGCGGGCATCCAACAAGGTGTGGTGGATGCAGCCGTTGTTTATATCGCCAATGAACCGCTGCAATTGCGCGATGCGGGCATTGATGTTGACGTGATCGAGGTTTCGGACTACATCGACCTGGTGTCGAACGGCCTGGTGGTTGGGGAAGAGACGATGGCCGAAAACCCCGAAATGGTCGGCGCTGTGGTTCGAGCCACCCTGCGGGGGTTGGAATATACCCTGGACAACCCCGACGAGGCGTTTGCCATCGTGCGCGAAGTTGTGCCCGAGATCACCGACGAGAACGCGCCGACGCAGCGGGCCGTGCTAGAAGCCTCGCTGGACCTGTGGCGCTCCGACGCGCTGGGCCTGAGCTCCCAACAGGCCTGGCAAGCCTCGGTCGATTTTATGAGGGAAGCCGGCCTGCTCGAAACCGAGATCGACATCTCTCAAGCCTTCACAAACAAGTTTGTCGAAGCAAAGTGACGACTGGTCCAATCCTTTGCCTGGCATCGGTTGGCAAAACCTATCGCACCAACCAGGGCGATCTTGAGGCCCTGCGCGACGTATCGCTGGCGGTAGAAGATGGAGCGTTCGTTAGCCTGGTTGGCCCGTCCGGTTGCGGCAAAACCACATTGTTGCGGCTGATGGGCGGACTGCTCGAGCCTTCAAGCGGACAGGTCTGGTTTAAGGGGGGGGCGCTGGCGCGGCCCCGGCAAGAGATCGGCCTGGTGTTTCAGCAACCGAACCTGATGCCCTGGCGCAGCGTGTTGCAAAACGTCAAGCTGCCGTTGCAGGTACAGGGCGTCGCCTCCGATGTGGCTGACCGTCGCGCTCAAGAGGTTCTGGACCTGGTGGGGTTGTCGGAGTTTGCCGCCGTATACCCGCACGAATTGTCCGGAGGAATGGAGCAGCGGGTGGCTATCGCTCGCGCCTTGATCTACAAACCCGATCTGCTTCTGCTGGACGAACCCTTTGGCGCGTTAGATGCGCTCACTCGCGAGCGCTTAAACCTGGAGCTGTTGCGCCTGTGGCGAACCGACGGCCATACGGCGGTGATGGTCACCCACAACATTCGCGAGGCGGTATTCCTGGCCGACCGGGTGGTCGTGCTCAGTTCCCGACCGGCGCGGGTGGTGGCCGATATTGAGGTGAATCTACCGCGCCCCAGGACAGGCGACCTGGTATTCAGCGAAGCTTATGGGTTGCTCTGTTATCAGGTTCGCCAGGCTATCAGCCTGGAGTGACCGTTCGTCTTCCCAAGGCCGTCCAGCTTACTGGGACGGTGTAGGAAACCTCGACAAACCTGGGGGGATGCCCCCCGCGCCCCCCTGTCTGCCCCACAATCTTGGACCGACCCTCGACAATAGTACTATTGGCCTGAAATTTCTACACCTTTGTCTGTAGAATATTCATTGACTTCGACAAAATTGTTCTGGTATAATAGTGAGGCTGTAAGATGGGTGTGTCCCCGCCCCAGAGATGCATCTGGAGTTGTGAAAAGAGGCTCTGATTTTTCGAGAGACGCGCACTCTGGGGCCTGTGTCTGCTCTCCTGCGGTAGCCTGGAAGCGGCGTCTCACAAAATGGAGCGTGAAGCCTACCGTAAACCGCGAAATTTAGGCTTCTTCCATTGTTACTACTCAGCCAGGGTGAAGAAACCCGGTTTTTGTTGAACTGGCTGACAATGTTGCCCGCAAGACAGGGATTCATTGCCCGAAATATAGGACCATAGCCGAAAAACCGGGTTTCTGCGAGGGCAGCCTGAGTAGTAACCTTCCATCCTGATGCCATTGGGAGTTTAAGTAATGGCAGATGAAAGAATACTAATCGCTGATGATGAGGTTGATGTTCTGGACCTGTGCCAGAGAATTCTCAGCAGCGAAGGATATCGAGTAATCACGGTCAACGGTGGTGAAGAAGCTATTCAAGCGGCCCGGCGAAACGATTTTGACCTGTTTTTGACAGACATCAAAATGCCGGGCCGTAACGGTTTGGAGATCTCGCGCGCGGTCAAGACCATCAATCCTAACATCATTTGTATGGTGATGACCGGGTTTGCTACCAAGGAAACCGCCATTGAAGCCCTGAAGCTCGGCATCGATGAGTTCGTGGTCAAGCCCTTCTCGCCGGAGGAATTGAGCCTGGCCGTGTCCAAGGTGTTGGAAAAGGAGCGCCTCCGCCAGGAGAACAGCCGCTTGCGGGCGTTGCTCCCCCTCTTCGAGCTGAACCGGCTCATTATGAGCACGCTGACGCGATCCGCTTTGCTTGAGGAGATCGTGGTTATCGCCAGGCAGGAGCTTAAGGCGGATTTTGCGGCCCTATATCTGTTGGAGGCCGACGGAGATGTCTCCTGCCATATCCAGAAACACGATGTTGGGTCAGCCGCCGGGAAATTATTGCAAACCAGCCAGGCCCTGGCCGAGCAAGTCGTCCTCAGCCGGGAGCAGGCCCTCATTAGCGTTGAGAAGTCTCACGTCAACGGGTACGTCGCCGGCTGGTCGATGGTTGCCAATCCCTTGGTGGCTAAAGAGAAATTCCTGGGCATCCTGGTGCTATCCAGGTGCGAAGCCGATTTTTCGCCCGGCGACAAGGATTTTCTGGCTGTGATGAGCGGGCAGGCGTCCATCGCCCTGGAAAACGCCGGCTTGTTTGAGGAGATTCAGCAGGCTTACGAAGAGCTGAAAACTCTCGACCATATGAAAAGCGAGTTTATCAATATCGCCGCCCACGAGTTGCGCACCCCGTTAGCCATTCTGATGGGATATGCCAATATCCTGGAAGATAGCGTGGATGGGGAAAATCAGGGCTATGTCAATATTATCGTCAGAAATGCCATGCGGTTGCGCGCCTTGATCGATGACATTCTGAATATGCGCTATATCCAAACCGGTGAAACCCGGATTAAGCTCGGCCCAATTCGCCTCAACGAAATTGTTTCGGCGACTGTGGAAGATATGGAGTTGCTGGCTCAAGAAAAATCGGTAACCATCAGCTCCGGCATCCCCCAGGACTTCCCCACGCTCTATGCCGATAAGCAAAAGCTGGAGCTGATCCTGGCGAATTTGCTATCCAATGCCATTAAGTTTACGTCTGAGGGGGGGCAGGTCACAATTGGAGCCGAGGTGAGAGAGCGCATGGCATACATCTCGGTGACAGACACCGGTATTGGCATTCCCCCTGGGGAAATTGACAAAATCTTCGATCGTTTCTACCAGGTTGAAGAGTCCCTCACCCGGGAATACGGTGGGCTTGGACTGGGCCTGTCCATCACCAAAGGATGGGTGGAAATCTGCGGGGGAAGTATCTGGGTAGATAGTTCACCGGGTGAAGGTAGCACCTTTACCTTTAGCGTGCCCTTGGAGTCGGGCGCCGGGCCTCAAGAAGCCGATTAACCTACTAACCAACGCTTGACGTCTGCTTTTCCCCCAGGTACAATAGCCTTCAGATTCACGGCGATCAGGAGAGGTCGATGCCATTATATGAGTATTACTGCGCCGACTGCCAGACCAGATTTGAGGCGTTGCGCCCAATAAGCAAAGCCGATGCCCAGATTCAGTGCCGGGAATGTGAGAGCATCAAGACCAGCCGCGTCCCCTCGGTGGTTGCGGCTTACACCGGAGGCAGCGCCCGCAGCAGCGAGCCGGGCCTCAACGTGGGCGGGTGCTGCGGGGGACGGGGTGGCTGCGCCTGTTCGGTTTCCTAGAGGATCAACATCGCGTCCCCAAAACTGTAGAAACGATACTCCGCTTGAATGGCCTCCTCGTAAGCTCGTAAGATCAGGTCCCGTCCGGCAAAGGCGCTGACCAGCATCAGCAAGGTCGATCTTGGCAGGTGGAAGTTGGTCAGCAGCGCGTCCACCGCCCGGAACTCGAAGCCGGGGTAGATGAACAGGTCCGTTGCTTCTTCAATGGCAGCCACGGTTCGCCAGGGACACAGCCCCGGCGCGAGCCGGCTGGCCTGGCGCAAAGAGCCGTTGATGCCGGCGCTGCGTAAGGCGGCTGTCTCCAGGGCGCGGACAGCCGTCGTCCCCACCGCCACCAATCGATTTCCCCCTCCCTCCATCCCCGACCGGTGAAGCTTCGCCTCGTTGATGCGCCGGGCGCTCTCCGGGCTGAGGCGCACCCATTCGCTGTGAATGGCGTGGTTCTCGATCTGCTCCACCGTTACCGGTTTGAACGTATCTAACCCGATGTGCAGGGTGACGTACTCCAGCAAAACCCCTTTTTCCCGCAAAGCCAGCAACATCTCCGGCGTAAAGTGCAGACCGGCCGTGGGCGCGGCGACGGAGCCATCGTGGCGGGCGTAAACGGTCTGGTATCGCTCCGCGTCGTTTAGGGTCTGACGAATATAGGGCGGCAGCGGGGCCTGCCCGATCTGGGGCAGATGCGTCTCCAGCGGTTCGCTGAATTCGACTACCCGCCGGCCTTCGCCAGACTCTTCAACGACGACGGCCGTTAGATTTTGGATTTTAGATTTTGGATTTTGGACTTGAATCTCCGTGCCGGCGCGGATGCGCTTGCCGCCCACCAGGACCTCCCAACGGGTCCCCTCGAGTTGCTTCAGCAGCAGTAACTCCACCCGCCCGCCGGTGGCCTTGCGCCCCAGCAGCCGGGCCGGGATGACGCGGCTGTTGTTGGCTACCAACACGTCGCCCGCCCGAAGATACCCCGGCAAATCGCCGAAGGCGCGGTGGGCGGTCCGGCCGCTGCTGCGCTCGACGACCATCATCCGGGAGGCATCGCGTTTTTCCAGTGGCTGTTGGGCAATCAAATGCGGAGGCAGGTCGTAGTTGAAATCGGCGAGGTTCATCGATCAGCGATTGAACATTCTTACTAAAACGGGGCAACAGGTACTAATTCCATTCGCTCGGGTGATTTCTTCTTTACGGCAATTTCTTCAACGCGATGCAATAAGGTCGAATGATAATATCGATAGCCGCATTTGTTGCACACGCCAACAGGAACATTTTCCAGAATTACGAAGCCGTATCGATGTTTGAAAGCTTCTCGTTCAACTATTTGCTCCTCTACAATACCATCACAGTACTCGCATTTGTAACCGTACATTTTACCAATCCTCCGGTTCAGTGACTTCATAGACGGTAATGATGAGATAGATGCCTGTCTCAGTGAAACGGCCTACGATTCCTACTTCTGTTGTCAGGTCTTGCGCTAATCCAATAAGAGTGTATCGGGGTCCGCGTGGGTCATCTGCCTCTGTCTTGGTAATTTCACCGTCTAGAATGGCACTTTCAACATCAAAGATACTCAGTCCATCCTCAGCCATCTTATCTATGGCATGACGGGTCAAGTCGTACTCGCCGTTGAGAATAGCCGCTCTTATTTGATCGAAGCGACGTTGCGACATTTTTCTTTACCACGACCTCGGTTTAGAAAAGGCTCGGTTGCTCCGGGCGGCTGGGGGCCGACAGCCCCAGGTGCTCGTAGGCGCGGGGTGTGGCCGTCCGGCCCCTCGGGGTGCGATCCAGAAAGCCGATCTGCAACAGGTACGGTTCGACCACGTCCATAATGGTATCCCCTTCCTCGCTGATGCTGGCCGCGATCGTTTCCAACCCGACCGGCCCCCCACCAAATTTCTCGATGATCGAGCGCAGCACCTTGCGGTCCAGGTCGTCCAGGCCCAGCGGGTCTACGTCCAGCAGGGAGAGGGCTTCGTGGGCGACCTCCTGGGTGATGATCCCGTCGGCGCGGACCTGGGCGTAGTCCCGCACCCGCTTCAGCAAGCGGTTGGCGATGCGGGCTGTGCCCCGCGCCCGGGCGGCGATTTCCCGCGCCCCGCTCGCTTCGATGGGGATGTTCAGAATTTTGGCCGAGCGGGTCACGATTTCGGTCAACTCTTCTTTGCTGTAGAACTCGACCCGGAAAATGGCCCCGAAGCGGTCGCGCAGAGGGGAGGCCAGTAGAGCCAGACGGGTGGTCGCCCCCAGAATGGTGAATCGCGGCAGTTTGAGCCGGATGTTGCGCGCGCTGGGGCCTTTGCCGATGACGATGTCCAGGGCGTAGTCCTCCATCGCCGGATAGATGATCTCCTCCACGGCCCGGCCCAGGCGATGGATTTCGTCGATGAAGAGCACGTCCCCCTTGCGCAGGTTGGTCAAAATGGCGGCCAGGTCGCCGGCGCGCTCGATGGCCGGCCCAGAGGTGATCTTCAAATTGACCTCCATCTGGTGGGCGATGATGTGAGCCAGGGTCGTTTTGCCCAAACCAGGCGGGCCATAGACCAGGATGTGGTCCAGCGCCTCCTCGCGTTGTTTGGCCGCTTCGATCAGAATCTGCACGTTTTCCTTGATCATCTGCTGGCCGATGTAATCGTCCCAGCCGGTCGGGCGCAGGTTCCGGTCGATTTTGGCTTCATCCGTCTGCAAGTTTGGGGAAAGTGTACGTTCATCCATAGTGTGGGCATTATACCATAGAACAAACGGATTTTGGATTTTGGAAGACCCCCTTTGAAATCCGCCAGGAAAGACCTGGAGCGCGGGCCGCTTAGGACCTAGGTCAGGATTGACAGAAAAGGTTGAAATGTGGTATAAATGCGCCGCATGACCGGTCTGGGGAAAGAAATGCGCCCCGGTCGTCGTCTTAGGGTAAAAAGCCGTGCCTGAGATCAGAAAATAGAGGTCAACCGATCATGGCAGAAAATAATGTGCAAACTCATCTGGAAAAACTACACGAGGAACGCGAGGAGGTTGTGCTTGAGCTGAGCCATTTGCGAGAGGCGCTGAAGATTGAGGTCAGCTCCGAGGTGGACGAAGCCGACCCCGATCTGGTCGAGCGGGAGAAAACGGTGGCTCTGGTCAAAAGCCTGGAGCGCAAGCTGATGTCCATCGATTACGCCATCCGCCAGGCGCAGAACGGCAGTTATGGGGTTTGCGAACGGTGCGGGCAACCCATCCCGCCGGAGCGGTTGGAAATCTTTCCGGAGACGACGCTCTGCGTCTCCTGCAAGCAGATGGTTGAACGAGAGATGCGCCGCAGGGTGGCTTGAGCCAGGATCGGCCCGGATGGAGTGTAGAAGAATAGTACAATAAAGAAGGCGGGGGGGAATTCCCCGCCTTCTTTAATACTTGTTAAGGATAGAACCTGACGTTTTTTCTGCCGCAGGCCCTGGTTTGTCTCTAACGGCCCTGTCGTTGATAGGCTCCGTGCACTCCGTGCAGAGTGCAGCCTCCGGGTACCGTTGCTATGGCTGCCGGTCGGCCAAAGAACGCGGATTCTCAACCTTTAGTAGGTATGGTTGGATCGGCGTTGCCTTGGGGGGTTGTCTACTGAGCCCGCTGCCGGCGGCCTGCGAACCCGGCGGCAATCAAAGCGCCGCCGACCCCGAGCAGAAGCAGGCCCGGCCAGCGGCTCGTATCGCCCCCGGAGGCGGGCAAGGTTTCCGGCGCGGCCTCCTCGACGCGGCTGATGCGCCCCTCGACTTCCGGCGCAACCGGCGAGTTCAGGCCGATGTAGATGGCCACAGCCTCATCCAGCGTGGGCCCAAAGTCGTAGGGGTTGATGGCGTTCTCGGCGAAGACGCTGTAGCCGTCGCCGCCGCCCCGCATAAAGTTGTTGGCCGCCACTTTATAGATCGCGTTCGGATCAATCGGGCTGTAGCTGCCATCCTCGTTCTTGACCTCGACGCTGACGATGCGCGACCCTTCCGGCAAATCGGGATTCCACGAATAGCGCAGCCCGGCCACCTGGGGGAAGCGCCCGGTCCCTTCGTTTTCAGGGTTCTCGGCCCGGCTGACGCCGTTCTCCAGGGCTGCAACCACGTCGGCCCCCGATAGCTCGAAGGTGGCGATGGTGTTGCCGAAGGGCAGAACCTCCAGTACATCGCCCAGGCTGACATCGCCCGCCGGAATGCTGGCCCGGATACCGCCGCCGTTTTGGATGGCGATCTGGGTGCCCTGGGCGGAGGTGGCCCAGACAATGGCGTCGGCGATGAGGTTGCCCATGTTGCACTCCTCAAAGCGGCAGGAAGCGCGATCCCCGTTCAGGTCCACCGCCGCCGAACCGACGATCGTGTTGCGCAGTTCGGCCAACGGCTCGTTGAGCGCCTCGGCCTGGGCCAGGATGTCGGGGTCTTCCGCCACGCTCGCATCGAGCAAGATCGGCTCGCCCTCCCACGAAACCGGCACACCGTCGGCGTCAAAGGTCACATCGAGGCGACCGAGGTATTTGCCCCAGGTGAAGTCGGAGACGAGCAACACCGGGTTGCCGTTGGGCGAATTGACCACGACCGGATAGGGGCCTTCCGCGTCCTCGTCGGTGTTTGAGAGGAAGGTGTTGGTGTGGCCGGCCACGATCACATCCAGGCCGTCCACGGCAGCGGCCACCTGCCGGTCTCGATTGAACCCGGAGTGGCTGACAGCTATGATCTTGTTCACCCCCATCGCTTCCAGTTCGGCCACAGCGGCCGCCACCGATTCTTCGATGTTGTTGAAGGCCACGTTGGGGCCGGGGCTGGATAGGATAGCGGTGTCCTCGGTGGTGTACCCGATCACGCCGATTTGCTCTCCGCCGATCTCAAGCACGGCGAAGGGCTTCAGTAGATCGGCCAGAGACGGCTCCTGGCTGGCATCGATGTTGGCGCTCAGGATGGGGAAGTTGGCCCCTGCGATAAATCTGGCCAGAACCTCCGGCCCATCGTCAAACTCGTGGTTGCCGACGGCCATCGCGTCATAGCCCAGGGCGTTCATAAAGGTTTGGGCCGCTTCGCCCTTGTATTGGTTGTAGAACAGGGTGCCCTGGAACTGGTCGCCGCCGTCAAGGAGAACCACGTTGCCTCCTTCAGCGCGGACCTGGTCGATCATCGTTTTGCGCCGGGCCACCCCGCCAAAGCATTTGCCCTCGGCGGCGTCGTCCTCGCCGCAACTGCCCCCAAATCTGTTAAACTGCAAGATGCGAGCGTGCACATCGTTCGTGTGCAGCACGGTCAGGCTGAAATCCCCGCCCTGGGCCGCTGCCGGGGCAACGGACAGCAGTAGGGTCAGGGCAACAACAACTACCAGCGAATACCAGGTGGCTTTTGACATCGGAACTCCTCCTTGTGAAGTTATGAGGTGAAGGGAATGGAAGCGCAGCAGGTTGGCCCATCCCGGCTATCTTAAAAACAGCGCCCCCATTATAGCCCAGATGTTTAGCGGTATCAATATCCGGCGGTCAAAATGGTCCGCAGGCAATCATCCTGTTGACGAACTTCTCCCCCTCGATTAGAATACCCCAGTTGC
>JBHHXL010000110.1:0-12735 GCA_046757065.1 Anaerolineae bacterium | reverse complement strand
CGTCCTGTGGGTGTTGGCCGTCGATTATAGCATTTTTTCCTTCGTCCAAGAAATGTGGGCCGAATCAACAGGGGCAGGCCTGGCAAGGAGGCGCTGCCCCTGGCTGCGTCACTATTGACTATCACGCCGAAGCTACGGAGCGTTCTTCATAATCATAGGCAAGTGGATCTTCACCCCGCCAGCCGGCGAAGGTTTGACGGCCGAAGTAACAGGGGCGCCGGTGGCGGAGACTCCCTGGTCGTTGGCAAAGGCGCTGTAGACGCTATTCACCAGTTCCGCTCCGGCAAAGGATTCGCTGACGGTGACAGCAAAGCGAACCGTCAACGTGCCGCCCGCGCCCACCGTTTGGCCGGTCCATTGCACCTGGTTGCCCGCAACCACGCCGCCATTGTCCGCCCAGGCAAAGACCGTCTGATTGGGAAGCTCATCGTTGATGACCACGCCGGTGGCGGCTTGAGCGTCGCTGAGATTGCTGATGGTTAAAGTATAGGTCAAACGTGTGCCGGCTGTCACCGGTTGAGGTTGGGCCTCCTTGCTGATTGTCAGCGCCGGCAAGGCCACGCTCACGCCCCCGTCCTCAACCCCGGCCAGCGGGTGTTCGATTCCGCCGATCGTCACCAGGGTAAGCGGGGTTTGACCAACTGCGGCCTCACCGCTATCGAGCAGATCCAGGGCGCTTTGGCCGGTCACGTCTCGGGCGGTCAAGACAAGGGTGGCCAGCGTGCCGTCGCCGTTTGGCCCCGCCGGACTTGATCCTAAAGTGGCGGCGCTAAACAGCACTTTGCCATTAAGGTTATCGATGCTGTTGGTTGGAGCCTCGAAGATGGGCCGCCCGGTGCTGCCCAGGAAGCTCCCCAGGGTGACATTGTTGGCCACGACCACGCTCGGATCGTAGTGCAACTCAAAACCGAACGCGCCCAGGTTAACCGCATTTGCCACCTCTACGGTGATAGTAAAGACTTCGTTACCATCGACGGCAGTGGCTTGCGGTTTGATGCTGACGGTTGCGCCTTGCTGAACTTCGACGCTGCTGGTGGCGGTGGGCGTGTAGCAACTGCTGAAGTCGCCGCTGGGCCAGCCCCAATAACAGGCGTCGATCTGCACATCAGTTATGTCTATGTCAAGATCATTATCCAGATCATACGGCGAGTCATAGCAGGCTGCCCCGGCGGCGCAGCCGACATGGCTGGCTACCAGTTGCACATCCACGATATCTACATCGCTGTCACTGTCCACGTCGGCAAAGAAGGAATTGGTCACGGTGACGTGGCCGTTGAGGGCAGTGGAAGCCAGCACGCTGGCATCGGTGTTGGTCAACTGGAAGTTATCTAGAAGCAGGTCGCTATCTCCCTGTTGCTGCGGAGCTAGGACGATGGTGGCCAGCAGGCCGCTTCCACTTGGGCCGGCATTACTCCCCACGCTGAAAGCGCCGTAACTCGTCCGGCCCGTACCATTATCGATAGTTGGGCCGACCTCGCTCACCGTTCGCCCGGTGCTACCCAGGAAATCACCCAAGTTGACGGCGCTTACCTGAACGATAGCCGGGTTGTAGACCAGATCGAATTCAAATGCGCCCAGATCCGTAGCGTTATCCACAACAACATTCACAATGAAACTACCACCGCCGAGCGGCGCTGCCTGGTCTGCCGGTTCCAGGCGCAAAATCGGGCCGTCCACCACAACCAGGCTAAAGGTGCTCACCCAGGGCCCGCCGTTGAGAGCGGTGGCCGTCGCCGTGAAGTTGATCTGATGCCCGGCGGGCGCAGTCGGATCAATCGTGAACTCGTAATCGTTGAAGTTGGTTGCCGCCCCGCCGCCCGGAATGTCGCCGTAGTCACTGCAAGCATTAAAGAGAAAACCGTTGACATAGGGGCTGTCTTCGCTGAGGCAGGCATTGACGCCCAAGGCCGTGCCCTGCCCGGCGTTGAGCAGGTCCACGAAAAGCTCGATGGTTTCGCCGGGGTTGGGCAGGCCGTCGCCATCGCCCGAGCTCTGGCCGCTATTGTCGTCATCAACCAGGTGGTCGATGTAAACCACCGGCCCGGGGGTTACGGTGCCGCCGCCAACGACCACGTCAAAAGAGCCGGTCCAGGGACCGCCGTTGTCAGCCGTGACGTTTGCCGTAAAGTGAATGACATGCCCGTTGGGCGCCGCCGGGTTGATGGCCAGGTCAAAGTCGTCCAGGTTCATCACAACTGCGCCGCCGGGGATGTTGCCGTAGCTGCTGCAATCGTTAAAGATGAATTGAACGTAGGGACTGGTCGTCGCAAGACAGGCCGCCACGTTGGTGGCCGTGCCTGTGCCCTGGTTTTCCAGGCCAATATAGAGTTCGACGGTTTCGCCGGGGTCTGCGTTGCCATCGTTGTCGCCGCTGCTGTTGCCCAGGTTGTCATCGTCGATGGTGGGGGGCGGCGCGGTTACAACCGGCCCCACGGTTGCGGAAGCCAGGTTAATAGCCACATCATCGATATACCAACCCCGGTAGTTGTTAAACGCGGCGTCGATGGTATCGAAGAAGAAGCGCACTCTGACCTGGCTGCCTGCGTAGGGCGACAGGTCGAAGCTGTGCTCCGTCCAGGTTTGCATCGAGTCGCCGGACAATTGGGCCAGGTTTTGGAAGGGGCCGCCGTCGATGGAGATTTGGACCCAACGTTGGTCCCAGCTCGTCTCTGTGGTTTCGGTTTCGTACCAGGACCAGAAACTGAGGCTGGCCCCGAGCGCTCCGGCGGGGATGTTGACTGCCGGCGAGCTCAGGCTGCCGCTATTGGCCGCGCCGTTGTCATAGTTCCCGCTGGCGTCCTGACCATACCACCAGCTATGGGTGGGGCTATGGCTCTCCGGGTAAGGGCTGACGCCATCCTGAACCTGGTGCCAGAAGCCGTTGGCCGTCCAGCCGTTAGCCCCGCTTTCCATATCGTCGGACCAGGGCGCACTCTGCGCGGGCGTGATGTCGGTCAGCAGCAGCGAGTAGTCATAACTCGGCCCGCCGCAGCAGGGGTGGCCGAAAGACCGGACTCGCAGGAAGTACACGCCGTCGCCGGGCAGGGTGTATTCCAGGTAGGAATCCAGGCTTAAGAAGTCATCGTTCTCAGTCAGAATGGTGGTTCCATCTGTATCAAAGAGGGTCAGGACCGGATCTAACGCCGAGCCGACTTGCCAGGCATCGACGTCGGCGGCGATGGTCTGACCGGCGCTGCCACTGAAGCAGTAGTAGTCAGAATCCCCGGCCGGGTCGATCGTTGCATCGGCGATGGGCAGATCGAAGAAGATGTCGCTGCAAGCAGCCGGAGAGTTGTTCGGTTCGTGCGGGTCACTCCCCACCCCGGCCCCCTCGGCCAGCCAGAAGAGGGCGTTCTTCAAGATGTCGGGCTGGCTGCTGGACAGAACCAGCGTGGATTGGTTCAGGGGCAGGGTGATGGAACCAGCCCCGAAATCGACGGTGTTCGTCTCTTCCAGCCGGATGGTGTAGGTGGGGCCGGCGATGGCCGGGAAGTCGAAGGAGACGTTCTTGACCAACTCGCCGGGCAGGACGCTGAAGCTGCCCACGACGATACCGTTGATCGACAGATTGAAATCAACGCGGCCGCTGCCACTGAGTAAATTATCGCCGATGACCAGGGTATAATCCGTATGTTCCACGCTGTCCAGGCTCAGGGTGCGCACCCCTTCCGCGTAATCACCGGCGTTCCACCAGTACGGATCATATAGCACGCTGACCGTATCACCGCTGGCGATGAAGGTGGTTGCAACGCTGGCCAATAGTCCTGGCTCAGGTTGGAGAGCGGCGGCGGTTTTGCCGTCAAGGCGCAGGGCGGGGCCTTCGCCGCCGTAGTTGGCCTCTGGGGGAATTTCGGCCGGGTCCAGGTGTTGCGCCTGGGCCGCCAGGGCTTCGTTGGAGACGGGGGCCCGGCCCTCGACATCCCGTTTCGCCTCTGGAGCGACCAGCGTCTCAACGCCATTCAGGGTCACGGTCGTTTGGCCCACCCAGTCTCGAGCATTGAGGTTGCCGTTCCAGTAGACTATCCGCCCACTGTCGGCCGAGGCCGGGTCTAAATCGGTAGCGATGATCTTGTCCCGGCCACCCACCAACTCGGCCACGGTCGTCGCATTGCGCCCGGTGTCAGCCTCGGCCTGATCGTGGTCGCTGTGACCGGCGGTCAGGGTTGTGCCGGTGGGGAAACTGCCAAAGGGGCCGTTCATAATGGGATGGCTGCCGTCGGTGACCGAATAGTTATAGACAAACGGCCCGTCGCCCGAGGAACTGGAGCGCACTATGTCGGCCAGCAAAGTGTCGGTGGGGCTGCCCAGGGTGTCATAGCCGGTGACCAGCAAGCGCCCGCCGGAACCCAGGTAGAGTTCCAAAGCGTCGTGCTCGGCCTGGGTGATCAGGCGGCCAAAGCCAGCGCCCGACCCATACCAGACCACAACCTCGTAGCTGCTAAGTACATTGAAATCGGAGGTGTAAATGCCCTGGCTGCCATTCCAGTTATTATTGAGGACATCATAAGCCAGGGCCATATCGTCCAAAATCGGGGCCACGGCGGCTAACTCCGTCCCATCGGAGATCAAGCCCACGCGGATGCCCCCGGCGTTGTTAACGGTAAGGGAAAAGGCATCGGTCCAGGGACCGCCGTTGCCGGCGCTGGCCGTCAGGGTGAAGTTGATCACGTGGCCGTCGGGAGCGGAGGGGTCTACCGCAAAGTCGAAGTCATTGACGTTCGTAGTCACCCCTCCGCCGGGGATGTCGCCGTAATCAGAACAGGTGTTGAAGAGAAAACCGCTCACGTAAGGGCTATCTTCGCTGAGACAAACCTGCACCGCTGTCGCCGCGTCTAAGCCGTTGTTGCGCACATCGACGTACAGTTCGATGGTTTCGCCGGCGTCTACCGCGCCATCGCCGTTGCCGCTGCTATTGCCTAAGTTGTCGTCGTCGATGAGGTGACTGTCGTACACCAGGACCACGTTGCTGACGGCGCAGGTGTAGAGCCGCACGTCGTCGATGAACCAGCCCAGCGCATCAACGGAGGAGTCCGTGCCGATGCGGAAACGGAAGCGCACGTTTTGGCCGGCCAGGCCGCTCAGGTCCAGCCGGCTGGCGGTATAGCCGCGGCTCTCGCCAGTAAAGGCAGATTGTCCGCCCAAGGGGTTGCCGAAGCTGTTGGTGATGGCGCCATTGTAACCGTTGTCGCTGAACAGGGGGCCGGCGTCGATCCAGGTGACCCCGCCGTCGGTGCTATATTCCAGCACGCCGCCATCGTAGGACGTGAGGCCAAAATCCTCGAAGGCCCAGTCGTGCTTGAAGTGCAGATAAGCGTTGGCCGGGAGGGCCACATCGGAGGTCATTGCCATGTAGAAATTTGCCGTGGCCGGTTGGTTGTAGCCCCACAGGTTGTACACGCCGCTGCTGGTGTAGGTGGCGTCGAAGAAATATGGATTGGCCGTTTGCGGGTAGTACCACTCATTGTTGCCGATAATGGCAGCCGAGGTCCAGTTGCCGCTGGCCGTATTTTCCATATCGTCGAAGAACAGATGGGCCGGCGACTGGCTGGCGGGGCAAATTGGCGCCTCCGGTGGATCACCACAGGGGCGTTGATTCATCTCCACGGCGTTGAGCGCGTCCTGCACCTCCTGTTGATCGGCCGGGGTGAAAGCCAGGTTGATGCTGGCCTGAATGAGGGCATCGTAGAGGTCGTTGTAATTGCTGCCGGAGGTGAGCATATTGGTCTGGACTTCGTAATATAAATCGGCTACCTTGGAAATACCCAGGCCGGTCACCGTGAAACCATTGAATGTCCCGCCGTCGGTCATCAAGTAAGCGGCCTTGTTGTTCACCCCGCTATTAGTATGAACACCGCCTGAATCCAGTTCGCCACAATAATAATTGCCGCTCGTAATGCGGTCCGGGTCGCCAAAGGTAGTGGGGTCTTCCATATCCCGGATCGCTCCAAAACCGGGGATATCCTCGCCCATCAACCATTTCACCCCTGCCGTGTCGGTCCCAGAGCCGTTGGTCTGGTCGATAAATTCGCCCCACACATCCGAAAGGGATTCATTGATCGCGCCGGATTGGTAGTAGTAAAATAAGTGAGACGAAAAATCGGTGACACCGTGGGTCAATTCGTGGCCAACCACGTCGTCGGCCTCCGGAAAGCCCTGGCCGTAGGCCATTTGCGAGCCGTTCCAGAAAGCGTTGCCATAGGGGCAGTTGAGCGCATCCGGACAATAGCGGGTGGTCGAAACCAGAGCCATCCCGGCATTGTCCAGGCTATCCCGGCCGTGCTGGCTGGAGAAAAAGTCATAAGTATCACCGGCGTAGTCATAAGCCAGGTCTGCATCCGTTATGCCGGTCGCAGAACCGCCCTCGGTACGCACCGGGCCATTACCGGGCAATCCAAAGGCGGGATTGTTGTTATTGTCGTAGACCAGCCGGTTCCTGGCCGAATCAATCTGGTTAAAGTGCAGAACAACCGCACCCAGATGCGCGTCCACCAGGACCAGCTCTCGGAGCGGTAACAGTTCAAGTGGGGTGACGTCGATGCGCCAGACCAGCGAAGTGCGACCAGCGCCCGGTCTGAGCAGGATGGGGTTAAAAATCCACAACTCCGGCTCGCTGGCCGCCAGCTCATCTGTTGTCAGATTATATCCCTTGGCCACCAGGGCCAGCGCCCTCTGACGAGCTGTATCGGCATCGATGGCCGGTTTGGTATCGACGCCGGCATCGGGCAGTATCTCGCCGTTGGCCGAGAGGATGTCCTGGTTGGCCACGGTCTGCACAACCAACTCGCCCCCCAGCACCGGTATGCCCTGATAGACTTGCTGGAACCGGGTGAAGGAGCGATCATCACCGCTGGTCTGTTGGGTCATTACCGCCAGTTCGTTGGCCTGGTCCGAAAGCCCGAAGAGAGGGCCGTACTTGGCTAAGAACCCCCGCGCCGCGTCCTCAGCCGTAGCCGAGGCCGGCAGAACTGCCGGTTGTTTGATCGGCGCGGATGGCGTTGCCCCAATAAACCGAACCTTGCCCGTTTGCTCGTGATGGGAGACACGAACCTTCCCTTGCCCGGCCTGGTTCAGTTCATCAACCAGCCGGGCCGCGTCATCCGCATCCGGACCTTGCGCCGGAGGGCCGGCCTGAGCCGGGGTTCCCCAAAGCGCAATCATTACCAAAATCAAGAAAACTTTCTTTACGACATTCATGGAGTGCCCTCCCAAAGTTAATACCCCCCTTACTCAGGGTGCCATCTAGCGAGTACCACATCCGTTCATCCGCGGCCAATCCGCTGATGGTCCCCTGTCGTCCGCAAACAAAAAAGCCCAACTGATCCGGCAGGCGTGCATGAAGGAGAATGGGCAAAACGCAACTACCGTTCCCCAAAGGCACTTGGTAATGAACTACAAGCTTCAGTTGTTATTGATAGGCAAGGCGTTGGTGAAGAATTAACACAACTATCGGGTGGCTATTTCCCGCTGCTTCCCTGTATTTCCATTATACCCGAACTTTTTACGTTTTCAATAGCCAGTTTATATGAAGATTCTAACCATTTCCGGCTACGGGCGCTTTTGACGCCGGCGAGATTGGACGGATGAGTTTCAGTCAGGGGCAAACAAGAACTCGCCGATCGCATTCATGACCCTGGTCAGCTCTTCAGGCTGGGTGGGGGAAGCATCCAGGGTGTTAACTGTTTTCGTTTTGCCGCCGAATTGCACGGTCAGGGTATAGAAGAAGCGGTCGCAACAGGTATCAAGGGGAACGTAGGACTCCCGCAAATCGAAAAACCCGGCGGCGTGAATGGTTTCCAGCAGCATCTGCACTTCTTCCGGCGTTACCCGCCGACGCTCGCCTCCAGGTCCGTCAACCCGCCCATCACGGTAGATTATCCACTGCTCGTTCAGGCCGGCAAACCCGCCGCTACGCTGGAATCTAATGGCAATGTCTCCCGGAACCTCGCCTCGTTTGCCGCCCCTTTCGCTATCTTCCATTTTCGGCGGAAAAGCCACAGAAGACGCCTCTGGCGCAACTTGTGCCGTACCTTCGGGCTTTGCCGTCTCGCCGGCGGGTTCCGGCGAGGCAATGACTGCTGAGGGGTTAGCCCTGACCTCGACCGTTGCCGCGCCTGGCGGCCTGGTGGGTTGCTCGACCACGGGGCTTAAAACCTGGGGTTCAACTTCAACCGTCGCTGGCGAAGCCCCCGGTCCGCACGCGACGAGCAAGCCAACGACGATCAGCAGGAACAATCTTGTTGGTTTCATCGAACTGTGCCTCCTTTGATGCTATGACCATCTGCCGGCCGGTTATTGCGCCCGGCCTGATTTTAACCTTGTGTGATGGTGCCCACCCATAAGACGATGCGGGCCAGTCAGGAGTTCCCCTTTCCCCTCAACGCTAGAAAATAGAAACGCCGTCCGCGCAGGACGGCACTTCAGCGGTCGAGGATTATTTGGGGCGAGCCAAACAAACGGATAGATAGCATCTGCTTCAAACGGGCGTCGTTGGGGTTGGCGCGGTCTCGGCCTGGGCCGGCACCACCCGCGATTGCCGCCAGAGGACCGCCGCCGGCAGCAGGCTCAAGGTAGATAGCACCGCGCCGGCCCAGTAGGGCATCGTGGGGCCGATGGCGAACAACACGCCGCCCAGGGCGGTGCTGATGATCGTCGACAGGCTGATGGCCGACTGGTACAGGCCCAGCACCCCGCCGCGCAGTTCGTCGGCCACGGTGCCGGTAGCCAGCGATTGCAGCGAGGGCATCATCACCCCCATCCCCAGGGCGAACAGGACCGAGCCCAGCGGCCCCAACCAGGGCGTGGTGATGACGGCAAAAACGAGCACCCCCAGCGTGCGCAGCAGGCCACCGATAATGACCAGCGCCGCCTCCCGGTGGCGCCGGAGCATCCGTTTCAGCAGAAACACCTGGGTAATGAACTGGGCCAGGCCCACAAACGCCAGCAGCAAACCGATGCCCAGATTGGTGGCCTGCTCGCTGAAGCCCCTGAACAGCACGGCCTGGCCGTACAGGGCGAAGGTCGATTGCAGCAGCCCCAGGGCAAACTGGCCGACGAAGGCAATGGCCAGGATGAAGATCAGGGGGACGTTGCCGCCGATCTGCCGGGGGCTGAAGCTGGCCTGGCTAACGCGGCGGTTGGCCAGGCGTTGCTCCGGCGACAGCGTCTCGTCGAGCGTCAGCCAGGTCAGCAGGACCGTGGCCGTGGCCGCCAGGGCGGCGATAAAAAAGGGCAAACGCGGCCCAAACGCTGCCGACAACGCCCCGCCCAGGGCCGGGCCGACGATGAACCCCAACCCAAAAGCGGCGAAGATGTAGCCCAGGGACTGCGTCCGCTTTTCGCGGGGGGTGATGTCGGTGATGTAGGCCTGGGCGACGATGATGTTGCCGCCGGTGATGCCGTCCAGAACGCGGGCCACGAACAGCATCTCGAAGCTCTGGGCCAGACCGAGCATGGCAAAGCTGATGGCCGTGCCGATTTGGCTGATGATCAGCACCGGCAGGCGTCCATACCGGTCGGACAGCCGCCCGATGTACGGCCCGGCCAGGAATTGGGCCGCGAAAAAGGAGGACACCAACAGGGTGATCGTTTGCGGGGCAAGCTTGAACTGGCGCTGCGCGTACAGCGGCAAGATCGGCAACACCAATGAGGCGCCGGCCATCTGCACGAAGACGATCATCAAAATGGTGAACAGGCGCCGGTCGATTTTTCGAAAGTTCATAAACTGTCCTCAGGATGCAAGAGTCGATGTTGAACTGTGGTCACGGGGAAGGTTGGCTGGCCCTGTCAGCCTGTCTGGGCGGACGACAGCGCGGCCAGCACCTGGGGTGGGGTCAGCGGCAGATCGGCCAGACGCGCGCCGGTGGCGTCGGCCACGGCGTTGGCGATAGCGCCCGCCGTGGGGATGACCGGCGGCTCGCCAACCCCGCGCGCCCCCAGCGGGCCGCGCTCCGCCGGCACCTCGAGGATGACCGTCTCGACGCTGGGCGCGGCCTGCATCGCCTGGGGGACGGCGTAGTCTATCCAGGAGGCGGTCAACAACTGGCCCTGCGCATCGTAGATCATTTTTTCATACAGGGCCCAACCCTGACCCTGGATCGCGCCGCCCACCATCTGGCCGGCGATGGTCAGCGGGTTGATGGCGCGCCCCACATCCTGAACGATCACCAGTTGGCGAACCTGAACCTGGCCGGTGTCGCGGTCCACGTCCACTTCGGCCAACTGGGCGCAGAAACCGGGCGACTGGGAGGTGTCGGCGTGGCGACCGCGCCCGTAGACCGGCGAGTAACGCCCGCCGAACTGCATCGTTTTGGCGGCAATTTCGGCCAGGGGGAGGGTCCGGTCGGGCACGCCGCGCACCCGCACCTGACCGTCGACGATCTCCAGATCGGCCGGGTCGGCTTCAAATTCGTCGGCGGCGATGGCCAGCGCCTGCGTCCGGGCCTCCTGGGCGGCCTGCAGGATGGCCGGCCCGACGGTGTAGAGCGTCTTGCTGCCGCCGGCCGCTCCGGCGTAGGGGGCCGAGGCGGTGTCGCCGAAGACGACGCGCACCTTTTCCGGGGCCAGGCCGAAGGCTTCGGCGGCCAGCAAGCCAAAGCTAGCCGTGGTCCCGGTCAGGTCCACCGAGCCAACGTGGACGTGCAACGTGCCGTCGCGGTTGAGCATGCAGGCTGCCGCCGCCGGTTCGGTGCCGCCCGGCCAGCCGCCGAGGGCGACGCCCACACCCCGCCCGGCGGCCCGCGCCGCCGCTCGATTTTGCCAGGCGGGATGCGCCTGTAACGTTTCCAGCACTTCGCGGATACCCATACCCGGCCACGGTTTGCCGTGCGCCATCGGGTCGCCCTGGCGGGCGGCGTTTTGTAGCCGCAACTCGAGGGGGTCAACATCCAGCGCCCCGGCCAGCTCGTCCATAGCGCTTTCCAGGGCGAAAGCCGCCTGCGTTGCCCCCGGCGCGCGGTACGCGCCCGAAGAGGGCTTGAAGGTTAGCACCTCCCGGCCGTGGATCGCCAGATGGGGCACGCGATAGATGCTGCCCAGCAACACCCCGGCGATCCCGACAGGGGAGCTGGGAAAACAGCCGCCGTCGAAGGTCAGGTCGGCTTCCAAAGCGGTCAGGGTTCCATCCGCTTTGGCCCCCAGTTTGACCCGCAGCCGGGCCGGCGGGGCCGGATTGCCGGCCAGCATCTCCTCCATCCGGGTCAGAACCAGGCGCACCGGCCGGCCCAGTTTTTGCGCCGCCAGGGCCACCAGCGGCTCGTACAGCAGGAACTTGCCGCCGAAGCCGCCGCCGACGGGCGTGCCCACCACCCGCACGTCGGACTCCGGCACGTTGAGCGCCTCGGCAACCTGCTCGCGCACCCAGAAGGGGGCCTGGGTGCTGGTCCAGACGGTGCAGCCGCCATTGAGCGGGTCGGGCTGGACGACCGTGGCGTGCGGTTCCAGGTAGCCTTGATGGACCATCGGTGTGGTGAAGGTCCGCTCGACCACTACCTCAGCCTGGGCTAAACCGGCCTCGATGTCGCCCCGGCTGAAATGAACCGGGCTGACCACGTTGCCCGGCCTGCCGGAGTCCCCCTCGTCCCCGCCGACGTCGGCCCCGTGGGCGGCGGCTTCCTCAGACTCGGCGGGCACGCCGTCCGGCCAGACCAGGGGGGCCTCGTCGGCCAGGGCCTCATCGATGGTGATCGCCGCCGGCAGCGGTTCGTAATCAACCCAGACGCGCTCGGCCCCGTCCTGGGCGGCGGCCTCGCCATCGGCCAAAACCAGGGCCACCGGCTGGCCGCTGAAGATGACCCGCTCGCGGGCCAGCAACAGGCGGTGGCGGGCGCTGGGACTGATGCCGGGCAGGTCCTCGCTTGTCAGAACGGCGACCACGCCGGGAACCGCCAGGGCCGCCGCCGCGTCGATGTCCAGAATGTTGGCGTGAGCGTAGGGGCTGGTCACGAAGCGGGCCTGCAACAGGCCCGGCAAATGCAGGTCGGGCGCGTAGCGAATGGCCCCGGTGACCTTGGCCCGCCCGTCGAGCAAGCGCGTGGGTTGACCAATGGCGTTGAATTCGCTCATTATTTTCTCCTGTTGGCTTGATAGACCTATCGGCCACCCTGAATTATACACGCTTCAAGGGCGTCTGTCAGGTTGGGGATAAGAAGTTTAGGCGCGGGGCGGCTGGTAATGACCCAGCCAGTGCACCCAGTCCAGTTCACGGTTCGTAACGTTGTAAAGCCGCTCATCCGCCGTCCAGAAAGGGCAACTTGCCATTTCGGCCAGGGCCAGATAATGCGCGTCGTAAGCTGCCGGACGGTCGAAGTGCCGGGTAAGTTCAGAAGCCCGTTGGTGCAATCCGGCAGGCCTGATTAACTGTACGGGAAGTTTATGGATGGCCGCCAGGATTTCCGACTCCATCTCCGGGGCGAGCCGGCCCCGGTGGACGCGGTTCCGAATCACTGAGGCCACGCCGAAGATTCTCGTTGACATCCCCCTTTTGATGTGATATACTCTTTCCCAACAGCGACGACGGAGACGAGTACGCGGGGTGGCAGGGTATCAGAGAGGCGCCGGTCGCTGTGAGGCGTCCCCGCCCCCGCCGAAATCCCCTCCTGAGCTGGCAGTGAAAGTTGGTTATTAGGGATCGGTTACCGGTGGATCGGTGATCAAGCGCCGGTGATGAGCCCGGTACAACCTGGTAACGCGACCTAAGCTGCTCCGGGTGCGCCCGTTATCGCGTCGAGAGGCGCTCTC
>JBHHXL010000109.1:0-13003 GCA_046757065.1 Anaerolineae bacterium | reverse complement strand
CCGCAGGGACTGTTTGACTCTCTTGAAAACAGGTGCTCGCCTGTTGGTAAGTAGTTGTCCAGAAATAACTTGGCGTTTTTGCAGGGTGTTTCTTGGGGAAAAGTGAAAAGTTATTTACGGACAGTTACTAAGTAGCCGGGCATTGTATTGAGGGCTTCAGCCCTTTCCGGCCTCAAAGGGCTAAAGCCCTCAATACGGTTGCTGAGAACCCACCCTGGCATAGCGCGAAGCGCGCCAGGGCTACCGTTTCGCGCTAGAAACCAATTATACAAAGTTTGGATGCGCCCGGCAATTAGCCCGATTTCTAATGTTCGTCTCATACAATTCTAAGGTCATTTTAACCTTGGTTTTATATGATTTATAGCGAGTTTTTCAGTGCGATTTGCATAAACTCGTTAGATGACTATAATTGCCACCCCCTGCTGATCTTGTGTCAAAAGCCTTGCGAATCGGGCCCAAAGGGATTGCGGTTCCTGAACCATCCCGAAACCTTGCCAGGGTATGATCCATGCCACTCTTTGCCACCGGCCTTAGCCACAAAACTGCCCCGGTTGCGTTACGCGAGCAGCTATCTTTTACCCCCGCCACCTTGTGCGCCTTTCTGGACCGCCTGGCCGATCTTCAATCCATCGAACTGGACAATGAAATACGTGAGAGTGTCATCCTCTCCACCTGCAACCGGCTGGAATTCTACGCCGTCGTCCGGTCGCCCGCCGCAGCCAGGGAGCGGATCGTCGAGCTCATCAGCCAGGCCCGGCAGATACCCGTCGCCGTTTTTTGCCCGCATCTGTATGACCTCGCCGGTGAAGATGTCGTCCGCCAGGCGCTGCGGGTTGCTTCGGGGCTAGACTCGATGGTCCTGGGCGAGCCGCAAATCCTGGGCCAGGTCGTTGACGCCTACCGGATGGCCGTGGCCCACCGCACGGCCGGAACGGTCCTCTCCCGCCTGTTTCAACAAGCCATCCACACCGGCAAACGGGCCCGGACGGAAACCGCCATCGGCTTCAGCTCGACGTCGATCAGCTCCACGGCCATCGGCCTGGCCGAGCGCCATCTGGGTGACCTGGCCGACCAGGCGGTGATGGTCCTGGGCGCGGGCGAGATGGGGGAAGCGGCCATCCAGGCCCTGATGAAGCGGCGGATTCGGAAGCTGTTGATCGTCAACCGCACCCGGGCCCACGCCGAGGCGCTGGCCGCCCGCTGGGGCGCTACCGTCCTGACCTTCGACGCCCTGGACGACGGCCTGCGCGAAACCGACCTCGTCATTGCCTCGACCGGCGCTCCGCATACCGTGCTGCACCCCGGCCCGGTGGCCCGGGCGATGGAGGCCCGCAATGGCCGGGCGCTGCTGATCATCGACATCGCTTTGCCCCGCGACGTTGACCCGGAGGTGGGTCAGGTTCCCAACGTGCACCTCTATAACATCGACCACTTGCAAAGTCTGGTGACGAACAACCTTAAAAAGCGCCAGGCAGAAATCCCCAGGGTTGAAGCCATCATTGCCGAAGAAGCCGGCAGCTTTGACGAGTGGTACCGCTCCAGAGATGTGGCCCCGACCATCACCGATCTCCGGCAACGGTTCGAGGCCGTTCGGGAGCAGGAACTGGCTCGGCTGCTGAATCGCCTGCCGGGCCTGGATGCGCGAGAGCAGGAGATCGTCGCCACCTTCAGCCGGCGGCTGCTGAACAAATTCCTGCACCCGCCGACCGTTTGCCTCAAGGCCCAGGCCGCTCAGGGCAACGGGGTGGCTTATACCACAACGCTGCGCGAATTGTTTGATCTGGAAACGGGCTGACGATGATGGCCGATCAATTTCTCAGGTTCGGCAGCCGGGGCAGCGCATTGGCCCGCCGCCAGACGGCTATGGTCGCGGCACAGTTGCAGGCTCGTTTCCCCGGCCTGAGGGTCGAAACCATTATCTTTTCTACCAAAGGCGATAGAGAGTTACGGAAGCCCCTGCCGGAGATCGGGGGCAAAGGGCTGTTCACCGCCGAACTGGAATCGGCCCTGCTGCAGGGCGAGATCGACCTGGCCGTGCACAGCCTCAAGGATTTGCCGACCGAGGACGCCTCCGGTCTGACCGTGGGCGCGGTACTGCGCCGCGAGGACCCCGGCGATGTCCTGATCAGCCGCGCCGGTTACACCCTGGCCGGCCTGCCCCCCGGCGCTTCGGTTGGCACCGGCAGCCTGCGCCGGGCCGCCCAACTCCTGGCCCGGCGGCCTGACCTCAAGATTTTGCCCCTGCGGGGCAACGTCGATACGCGGCTGGCCAAGGCCCTGGCCGTCGACGGGCCATACGACGCCGTCGTCCTGGCCGCCGCCGGATTGAAGCGGATGGACCTGGCCGGCCAGGCCAGCGAGCAGTTGCCCTTCGAAGTGATGCTGCCCGCCCCCGGCCAGGGGGCCATTGCCGTCCAGTGCCGGGCCGGCGACGAGGCCGTCCTGTCCAGGTTAGCCGCCATCGATCACCCACCGACGCGCCGGGCCGTCAGCGCCGAGCGGGCCTTCCTGGCCGGGTTGAACGCCGGGTGTAGCCTGCCGGTCGGTGCGCTGGCCAAGGTCACGGGCGATGCGCTATCGATCCAGGGCCGGGTGGCCAGTCTCGACGGGCGGCAGGTGGTGCGCGTCTTCGGGGATGGACCGGCCGCCGAGCCCGAACGGATAGGCCGCTCGCTGGCGGACAAAGCCCTGGCCGAGGGCGCTGCCGCGCTCCTGGAGGCCGCCGGTGGCTGAGGCTCTGCGCGGCAAGCGCGTCCTGCTCACCCGGCCCGCCGGCCAGAACGCCGATTTCGCCCGCCGCTTGCGGGCGGCCGGGGCCATCCCCGTTGAATTTCCGACCATCCGGATCGGGCCGCCGGACGACCCCGCCCCCCTGGACGGGGCCCTGGCCAACCTCGATGCCTACGACTGGCTGATCTTCACCAGCGCCAACGGCGTCGAGCACTTTTGGCGGCGGTTGCAGTTGGCCGGTGCGGGGCGCGTGAAGCTGGACCGGGTGCGCATCGCCGTCGTTGGCCCGGCCACCGCCGCCGCTTTGATGCAGCGTAAGATTGCCGTAGACCTCATCCCCGCCGAGCACATCGCCGAGGGGCTGCTGGAGGCGATCGGCGACGTGCGCGGGCAGCGCGTTCTGCTGCCGGCGGCGGACATCGCCCGCCCCACCCTGGCCGAGGGGTTGCAGGCGAAGGGGGCCATCGTCGACCGGGTCGTCGCCTACCAGACCCGGCCGGTTGAAGAGGCCGGGGACCTGAGAGCCCACCTGGGCGGGCTGGACATCTTAACTTTCGCCAGCTCGTCCGCCGTCCGCGGCTTCGCGCATCTGCTGGAGGGGCCGGACCCGGCCACCGCCATCGGCCAGGCGGTCGTGGCCTGTCTCGGCCCGGCGACGGCCAGGACCGCGCGCGAGTTGGACCTGCCGGTCCACGTCGTGCCTGAAACCTACACCATTCCCGGCCTGATCGAGGCCATCCTTTCCTACTTGGAGGATTGTCGTGAAACCACTCATTCGCCGGCCCACCGCCGATAACAAGCGGCGGCCTTTTATGATCATCTGGGAAACGACCCAGGCCTGCGACCTGGCCTGCCGTCATTGCCGGGCCGAGGCCCGGCCCGACCCCCATCCCGACGCCCTGACCTTCGCCGAGGGCCAGCGCCTGTTGGAGCAGGCGATGAGCTTCGGCAAGCCGTCGCCCATCTTCATCTTCACCGGCGGCGACCCGTTCAAGCGCCGCGATATTTTCGACCTGGTCGGCCACGCCGCCCAAATCGGCCTGGTGGCCGCCGTCTCGCCGTCGGGCACGCCCCTGCTCAACCGGGAGAACCTGGCCCGGCTGAAAGAGAAAGGGGCCCGGGCCATTTCCCTCAGCATCGACGCCTCCACCGCCGAACGCCACGACGACTTCCGGCAGGTGCCTGGCTCCTTCGCTCTGACGGTCAACGGCTGGAACGTGGCCCGCGAGATCGGCCTCAAGCTACAGGTCAACACCACCGTCACCCGCTACAACCTGGCCGACCTGCCGCAACTTTTCAAGCTGGTGCAGGAGCTGGGGGCGATGACCTGGAGCCTCTTCTTTCTGGTCCCAACCGGTCGTGGCCTCCAGGACGACGAAATCTCGCCCGCCGAGTACGAGGCGGTCATGCACTTTTTGTACGACGTCTCGAAGTACATCAGCGCCAAAACCACCGAGGGCCACCATTACAAGCGCGTGGTTTTGCAGCGCACCATCCTGGATGAACGGGGCTTGCCTCTCGAAGATTACATCGCCCTGCACCCCGTTTATTACGAGCTCAAAGGGGAACTGGACCGGATTGTGGCCGAAAAGGGGCTGACCCCGCGCCCGGCCATCAAGCGCACGCCGATGCACATCAACGCCGGCAACGGCTTTGTCTTCATCTCGCATTTGGGCCAGGTCTTTCCCAGCGGCTTTATGCCGCTCAGCGCCGGCAACGTCCGCGAACGGTCCCTGGTCGATATTTACCGTGACGCGCCGCTGTTCCGGGCCCTGCGCGACCGCGACCAACTGGGCGGGCGCTGCGGCCTGTGCGAGTTCAGCGGCGTGTGCGGCGGCTCCCGCTCCCGCGCCTACGCGATGACGGGCGATCCGCTGGCCGAGGAACCGTTCTGCACCTACGAGCCGGGGACGTTTCCCTTCCAGGAGGAGCTGGCGGAGCGGTTGGGAGATTAGGAGATTTGGCGTAACTGCTCAGGTCAGAGGCCCCAGGCTGGATAATCGGGTATTGGGTATCGGGTATTGGTTATTAGCGATAACTTACCAGTAACCAATACCTAATATCTCAGAACGAGATACCGGATACGGGTATGGCTGAGTAGTAATGTTGAGATTGGGAGATGACTATGACCTACGCTTTACCCATCCGCCCCCGCCGGTTGCGGGCCAGCGCCGTCCTGCGGGAGATGGTGCGCGAGACGCAGCTGTCGCCCGCCGATTTCATCTACCCGCTGTTCATCACCCACGGCCAGGAGGTGCGCAAGCCCATCGCCTCGATGCCCGGCATCGCCCAACTGTCGGTCGATCAGGCCGTGCTCGAAGCACGCCAGGCCGCCGAGTTGGGCGTGCCGGCCGTGATCCTGTTCGGTATCCCGGCTAAAAAGGACCCCGTTGGCCTGGAGAATTTCGCCGAGGACGGCATCGTCCAGCAGGCGACCCGCGCCCTCAAGCGCGAACTGCCCGGCCTGTCGGTGGTGACCGACGTTTGCCTGTGCGAGTACACCGACCACGGCCACTGCGGCCTGGTGCGCGGCCAGGAAATCCTCAACGATGAGACGTTGGAGATTTTGCAAAAGGTGGCCGTTTCTCACGCCCAGGCCGGGGCAGACATCGTGGCCCCGTCGGGGATGATGGACGGCATGGTCGGGGCCATCCGCCCGGCCCTGGACGAAGCGGGCTATACGCGGGTCAGCATCCTCAGCTACGCCGTCAAATACGCCAGCGCCTTCTACGGCCCCTTCCGCGAGGCAGCCGAAGGCGCGCCCAGGTTTGGCGACCGCAAGAGCCACCAGATGGACCCCGGCAACGCCCGCGAAGCCCTGCGCGAAGTCCGGCTCGACCTGGCCGAGGGGGCCGATATGGTTATGGTCAAACCGGCCCTGCCCTACCTGGACATCATCCGCCAGACCCGGGCCAGTAGCGACGTGCCTGTAGCCGCCTACAACGTCAGCGGCGAGTACGCCATGATCAAAGCCGCCGCCGCCAACGGCTGGCTCGACGAGCGGGCCGTGGTCCTGGAACTGCTGACCGGCATCAAGCGCGCCGGAGCCGATTTGATTCTGACCTACCACGCCGTCGATGCGGCCAGATGGTTATAGGACGGAGGACGAATGACCAAGGACCAAGGACGAAGGATGAGGGGTGAAGGATGAAATGGCGGAAACCCCTTCATCCTTCATCCTTCATCCTTCATCCTTTGTTCTCCGTCCTTCGTCCTGTTGAATCCTGTCCCGGAGGTTTACGTGCCCGAACAAACACCCAAAACCCTGAACCATTTCAGCTTTTACAGCTTCAGCGATCCCTACTGGACCCTACCCGCCGAAGACAAGGCCGCCTTCCACCAGGCCTGGTTGGGCGGGCTGCGCCAGGCCGCTGACGCGGTGGAAATCTACCAGGTCTTCCCGGCCAGCACCGAAGCCGACATTCTGGTCTGGTCGGCCATGCCCGCCGAGGACACCTGCCGGGCCAGCCAGTTCTTCACCGCCTTCGCCGGGGCGACCAACCCGCACCGCCGCCTCATTCGCCCCGTGCACGCCCTGTGGGGCTTTACCAAACCCTCGGTCTACACCAAAACCCGCTCCACGCAGGAGATCGATCCGTTTGCCTCGTCCCGCCGGCCCTATCTGATCCTGTACCCCTTCGTCAAGACCCTCGACTGGTACCTGATGAGCCGGGAAGCGCGGCAGGGGATGATGAACGAGCACATCAAACTGGGCAAAGAGTACCCGCAGATCACGCAATTGTTACTCTATTCCTTTGGCCTGCAAAACCAGGAATTCGTCGTCGTCTACGAAACGGATGACCTGACCCTCTTTTCCGACCTGGTCAACCGTCTGCGCAGCACCGAGGCCCGCCGCTACACCGGGCGGGACACGCCGCTCTACACCGCTATCCACCACCCCGCCCACGAGACGTTAGCCCTATGGAAATGAGCGACCATCGCTTCTTGAAAGCCTGCCGCCGGGAGCCGGTCGAGGTCACCCCTATCTGGCTGATGCGCCAGGCCGGGCGCTATATGCCGGAGTACCGCGCTCTGCGCCAAAAGTACGGTATCCTGGAGATGATCAAATCTCCGGAGCTGGCGGTCGAGGTGACCTTACAGCCCATCAACACCTTCAACCTCGACGCGGCCATCATCTTCGCCGACATCCTGCCCCCGCTGCAAGGGATGGGCCTGGACCTGGCCTTCGAGCCGGGCCGGGGGCCGGTCATCCACAACCCGCTGCGCGCGCCGGCCGACATCGAGGCCCTGCGCCAGCCGGACCCCCAGCAGAGCCTGTCCTTCACCCTGGACGCCATCGCCCTGGCCCGCCGGGAGTTGGCCGGGCGCGTCCCCTTGATCGGGTTTGCCGGCGCGCCGTTCACAATGGCCTGCTACGCCATCGAAGGCGGAACGTCGCGGAACTACGTCCGGGCCAAGTCGCTGATGTATGAAAACCCCCCGGCCTGGCACGGCCTGATGGAGAAGCTGGCCGTGCTCGTCGGCGAGTATCTCGCGGCCCAGGCCGAGGCCGGGGCCCAGGCCCTGCAACTCTTCGACAGTTGGGCCGGCGCTCTGTCCCCGGCGGATTACCGGGAATTTGTATTGCCCCATTCTCGACGGGTTATGCAGCGGGCCAGGGAAGCCGGCGTGCCGGTCATTCACTTCGGCACGGGCACGTCCGGCATCCTGCCTTTGATCAAGGCCGCCGGCAGCGACGTTGTCGGCGTTGACTGGCGCATCGACCTGGATCAAGCCTGGCGGATTCTAGGGGACGAGGTGGCCGTGCAGGGCAACCTGGACCCGGTCACGTTGTTCGCCCCGCTCCCCCGGCTGAAGGAGCGGGCGGCGGCGGTGCTGGACCAGGCGGGCGGGCGTCCGGGTTTCATCTTCAACCTGGGGCACGGGGTTCTGCCCGGCACGCCGGTCGAGCACGTCGCGGCCCTGGTCGATTTTGTGCACGAATACGGGGTTCAATATGCACCCCAACCCTGACCAAACCTACGACGCTCTACTGGTCGTCGCCTTTGGCGGGCCGGAGGGCAGGGACGAGGTAATGCCCTTCCTGGAAAACGTCTTGCGCGGCAGGAACGTGCCCCGGGAACGGATGCTGGCCGTGGCCCACCACTACGAATTGTTCGGCGGCGTCAGCCCTCTCAACGGCCAGATGCGGGCGCTGATCGCCGCCCTCGAGTCCGAACTCGAGGCCCACGGCCCCCATCTGCCCATTTACTTTGGCAACCGCAACTGGCATCCGCTGCTGCCCGACACGCTGCGGCAGATGAAAGACGACGGCATCAGGCGGGCGCTGGCTTTCTTCGCCTCCCCTTACGGCTCGTACTCCAGTTGCCGCCAGTATCTGGAGGACATCGCCCGCGCCCAAAGCGAGGTCGGGCCGGGCGCGCCCCGGGTGCACAAGGTACGGGCCTTTTACAACCATCCGGGCTTCATCGAACCCAACGTCGAGAACATTCGGGCCGCCCTGGCCGAGATTCCCCCCCCGGAGGAACGACGCGCCGCCGCCTACCTGCTCTTCACCGCGCACAGCATCCCCCTGGCGATGGCGCACAGCTCGCCCTACGTCGAGCAACTCGAGGAGGTCTGCCGCCTGATCGCGGGCGAGCTGGGCCGCCCGCACTGGCGTCTGGTCTACCAGAGCCGCAGCGGGCCGCCGCACCAACCCTGGCTCGAGCCCGACATCGGCGATTACCTGGCCGAACTCAAGGCCGCCGGGGTCGAGGATGTGGTCGTGGCCCCCATCGGCTTCATCTCCGACCATATGGAGGTCATCTACGACCTTGACACCGAGGCCCGCGAGCAATGCGCCGGGTTGGGCCTGAACATGGTTCGGGCGGCCACCGCCGGCACGCACCCCGAATTCGTGCGCATGATCCGCGACCTGATCGTTGAACGCCTGACGGCGAACCCCCGGCGGCGCTACCTGGGGACGCGCGGCCCCGGCCACGATGTCTGCCCGGCGGACTGTTGTTTACCGAGGCATCCATGACGGCAGAAACCCGACACGTGGTCATCGTCGGCGGGGGCATCGCCGGCCTGGCCACCGCCTATTACTTGCAGAAAGAGGCCCAAGCGCAAGACCTGCCCCTGACCTGCTCGCTGATCGAACGCGGGCCGGCCTTCGGCGGCAAAATCGTCTCCGATACTACCGGAGGCTTTGTCATCGAAGGCGGGCCGGATTCCTTCATCAGCCAGAAGCCGTGGGCCTGGCAGCTCTGCCGGGAATTGGGCCTGGGCGAACGCCTGATCGGGACCAATGACGAGCGGCGCAAGACGTATATCTTGCACAAGGGTCGCCTGCGCCCGCTGCCCGACGGGGTGATGCTGATCGTCCCCACCCGCTTCGCGCCCTTCGCCCTATCGCCCCTGATCTCGCCCTGGGGCAAGTTGCGGATGGGGCTGGATCTCTTCATTCCACCCAAGGCCGATGACGCCGACGAGAGCCTGGCCGATTTCATCCGCCGGCGGCTGGGCCGGGAGGCGTTGGACAAGATCGCGGAGCCGTTGATGGCCGGCATCTACGTGGCCGACCCGCAACGCCTGAGCTTGCGAAGCACGTTTCCCCGCTTCATCCAACTGGAGAAAAAGCACGGCAGCCTGATCAAGGGCATGCTGGCCCTAAAGCGGGCTTCGGCAAACGGGCAAACTCCGGCGAGGCCCAGGCTGCCGCTGTTTATGACCCTGCGCGGCGGCCTGACCGAGCTGGTTGAAACCCTCGTGGCAAAGCTCGATGGCGAGTTGTTAGCGGGACAGACGGTCACCGGCCTGGCCCTCGACCCAGGCGGCGGGCGGCCCTACCGGCTTCAACTCGACGGGGGGCAGACCCGCCGGGCCGACGCCGTGGTCATGGCCACGCCGGCCTACGTCACCGCCAGACTGGTGGAAGCGCACAGTCCGGCTCTGGCCGCGCAACTCAATTCGATCCGCTATCTCTCCACGGCCACGGTCTCGCTGGCCTTCAACAAAGCCGAGATTTCGCATCCGTTGGACGGGTTTGGCTTTGTTGTGCCCAGGCGCGAACGCTGCCGTCTGATGGCCTGCACCTGGGTTTCGACCAAATTTGATGGCCGCGCGCCCGCCGGCCAGGTTCTGTTGCGCGTCTTTGTCGGCGGTTACAAGCACGAGCCACTGGTCGATTTGGGCGACGACGAACTGGTGGCCCTCGTTCGAGAAGAGCTGGCCCGGATTATGGGCATCAAGGCCCAACCGACCGTGCAGCGCATCTACCGCTGGCCCAAGGCCAACGCCCAATACGACGTGGGGCACCTGGAGCGGGTGGCGGCCATGGAGGCCCTGGCCCGGCAGGCGTTGCCCGGCCTGTACCTGACCGGCAGCGCCTTTCGCGGCGTCGGCCTGCCCGATTGCATCCACCAGGGCCAGCAAACGGCGGGGCAGGTGATTCGGGATTTGGTAGGGGGAGATTAGGAGATTAGGAGATTGGGAGAAATGCAAACCACAAAATCGCAGGCGTTGTTTCAAACCGCACAACAATACATTCCCGGCGGGGTCAACTCGCCGGTGCGCGCTTTCAAGGCTGTCGGAGGGCAGCCGCTCTTCATCGAGCGCGGGCAGGGCCCCTACCTGTTCGACGCCGATGGCAACCGCTACATCGATTACGTCCAGAGCTGGGGCCCCCTGATTTTGGGCCACGCCCATCCGGGGGTGGTGCAGGCTTTGCAGAAAGCCGTCGAGCGAGGCACCAGCTACGGCGCGCCCACGGCCCTGGAAACCGGGCTGGCCCAACTGGTGTGCGAGCTGGTGCCCTCGGTGGAGAGGGTCCGTTTCGTCAACTCCGGCACCGAGGCTACGATGAGCGCCTTGCGCCTGGCCCGGGCCTACACCGGGCGCGACAAAATCATCAAATTTGAGGGCTGCTACCACGGCCACGGCGATATGCTGCTGGTCAAGGCCGGTTCCGGCGTGGCCACGCTGGGTCTGCCCGACAGCCCCGGCGTGCCCAGGGGGGCCGCGCAAGACACCCTGATCGCCCCCTACAACGATCTGGCGGCGGTCGAAGCCCTCTTTGCGGCCAACCCGGAGCAAATCGCGGCGGTCATCGTCGAGCCGGTGGCCGGCAACATGGGCGTCGTCCCCCCGGGGGAGGGATTCCTGGCCGGGCTGCGCGCCCTGACCGGGCGGGAGGGGGCGCTGCTGATCTTCGACGAGGTGATGACCTGTTTCCGGGTGGCCCTGGGCGGGGCGCAGGAACTGTACAACGTCAGGCCGGACCTGACCGCCCTGGGCAAGGTCATCGGCGGCGGCCTGCCGGTCGGCGCTTACGCCGGGCGGGCCGAGATTATGCAGACGGTGGCCCCGCTCGGCCCGATGTACCAGGCCGGAACCCTGAGCGGCAATCCCCTGGCGATGACCGCCGGTTTGGAGACGCTGAAGATTCTGCGCCAGCCGGGCCTGTTCGAGCAGTTGGCGGCCCGCGCCCGGCAATTGAGCCGGGGCATTGGCGCGGCGGCGGAGGCGGCGGGCATCCCGGTCTACCAGACTCAGGCCGGCACGATGTTCTGCACCTATTTTAGCGATCAGGCGGTCACCAACTGGGCCACGGCCAGCAGGGCCGATACGGCTCGCTACGCCCGATTCTTCCGGGGGATGCTGGAGCGCGGCGTTTACCTGGCCCCATCGCAATTTGAAGCGGGCTTTATGAGCCTGGCTCACACCGATGAAATTATTGAGGAAACGATTGCCGCCGCCGGGCAAGCGTTTGCTGCGCTCTAAATCCCCTCGCCTCTCATATACCCCTAATTTCACCTTCATTTGCTCCTAAGCTTAACGACCGATAATGACTGCGAACTCCCGAACCGGCGGGTAAGACCATCCCCGCGCGTTCCGTCAAATTTAATAGGAGGTATAGCTATGCAGCAGCGTTCAATTCGTTCTTACGTCTTAATTGGCATCAGCGCTCTTATTGCCTTAGTGCTAACGGTAGCCATCTCGTTTACGGCCGGGATGGTTCTGTCGTCGCGGTTTGGCAACGAGGCTCAATTGGGGCCGGCGGCCCAGGCCGGCGCGGCCGATGCCCCGACGACACAGGTGGCGTTCGCCACGCAAGCCGAGGCCGCCCCTGCCGAGCCCGCTCCGCCGCCGGCGGCAGCGCCCGAGGTCGAAACCGATCTCCTGGCCGCCTACGAGCAGGTTCTGATCGATCTTTACGACACGGCCACGCCCTCGGTGGTCAGCATCCTGGTGAACCAGGGCCAGGGGTCCGGCTTCGCCTGGGATGACGAGGGCCACATTGTCACCAACCATCACGTCGTGGCCGATGCCGTGGGCGGCGAGGTAACGGTGGTCTTTGCCAACGGTCAGACGGCCAAAGCCAAGGTGCTGGGCACCGATCCCGACGCCGACCTGGCGGTGATCAGGGTCAATTCGCCGCCGGCATCGTTGCGAGCCCTGCCCCTGGGCGACAGCGACGTCCTGGAACCGGGCCAACTCTCGTTTGCCATTGGCAATCCCTTCGGTCAGGAGTTTACCCTGACCAGCGGCATCATCAGCGCCGTGGGCCGCACCATTCGCAGCGGTAACACCCCCTTCTCCATCCCCGAAGTGATTCAAACCGACGCGGCCATCAACCCCGGCAACTCGGGCGGGCCGTTGCTCAACCGGGCAGGCGAGGTCATCGGCATCAACACCCAGATCATCAGCCGCAGCGGGGCCAGCTCCGGGATTGGCTTCTCGGTGCCGGTCAACATCGCCAAGCAGGTTATCCCCGTCCTGATTGAGGGCAATTCCTTCGAGTATGCCTGGCTGGGCATCAGCGGCATCGGCCTCAGCGCCGATCTGGTGGAACTGCTGGAGCTGCCGGAGGGCACGCAAGGGGCGTTGATCACCGATGTGGTTGAGGATGGCCCGGCCCAGGCCGCGGACCTGCTCGGCGTTGGCCGCACGGTTGAGATCGACGGTGAGGAAGTTGAGGCCGGCGGCGACATCATCACCGCCATCGACGGCCAACCGGTGCAGGGCCTGGACGACGTGATCACCTATCTGGTCAAAAACACGCGCCCCGGCGACGAGGTTGCCCTCGATGTGATCCATCCCGACGGCCAGACCGAAACCGTGACCGTTACCCTGGGGGTCCGGCCTCACCTCGGTCCCAGCGGTAGATAAGGATCGGTCCGGTTTGTAAGTCGGAGCGATCTACACTACAATCATCGGGGTTAGGAGATTGGATCGCGTATGCGTGCGCCCTAGTACACCGGGGCGCAAGTGACCCTATAGTTAAGGCGTATCCTTCGACAGGCTCAGGATACGCTCTGGCCCCGAT
>JBHHXL010000108.1:0-13011 GCA_046757065.1 Anaerolineae bacterium | reverse complement strand
ATTGACATGCACGTCAGAAGTGCGTCGCACCTAATTCGCCTAAAATCTGGGACACGCCCCTCCGGCAAGAACAACTTGCCGAATTAGAGGAGCTAAGGCATAATTCCAATACAGTCGAAAGCGAGGGGGCTGTCCAAGATCGACCGGACACCTGATAACGCAAAAATTACCCGGCTTTGGCAAAATTTATATGGAAACGGTTTACAAGTTTACGCGATCCCTGCTAATTGCCCTGTTTATCTTTGGTCTTGGAATCGGCGTTGGCTACGGGGCCAGCAACGTCCTCCGTCCATACCAGCCCACCGAAGATGAGAGCGCAGCCTTTGGTTTATACTGGGAGGTGTGGGGGCTGGTCCAGGAGAGATTCTACGGCGAAATCCCCAACGACACCCAAAGCACTTACGGCGCGATTCGCGGGGCGCTGGCAACCCTGAACGACCCCTACACCATCTTTGTGGAGCCGCAGCCACGGGCCCTGGAGAAGGCCAACCTCGACGGGCAATTTGGGGGTATTGGCGCCTTCGTCCTCCGCGATGAAACCGGCCGCGTTATCCTGGACCCGATGGTCGACTCCCCGGCAGAGCGCGCGGGCCTTTTGCGCGGCGACATCCTCGTCAAAGTTGATGACGCCGCTATAGCAACCGGTATGTCCACCGAGGATGTCGTCCTGTTGATCCGGGGCGAGGTGGGCACGGAGGTGGTCCTGACGGTAGAACGGGGCGAAGCGGCTGAACTCATCGAGATCACCATTGAACGGGCTATCATCGAAACGCCCAGCGTCGAATGGCGGTTACTGGAAGAAGACCCGGCGATCGGCTACATTAAAATCAGCCTGTTTTCCGCCCGAACCAGTAAAGAATTGGAGCGAGCCCTGGACGACCTGACGGAACAGGGCGCGCAACAATTCATCCTGGATTTACGGGACAACGGCGGGGGTCTGCTGGACTCCGCCATCGACGTTGCCAGCCAGTTTCTTCGGGAAGGGGTGATCCTCTTCGAAGACCGGCGGGGAGAAGAGGAGAAAATTTACACAGCGCGGCGCGGCGGTAAAGCCCTGGATCAAACTATCGCCGTGCTGGTCAACGCCGGCACCGCCAGCGCCAGCGAAATCGTTGCCGGGGCACTGCGCGATAACGGTCGCGCCACGCTCATCGGCGAGCGGACGTTTGGCAAGGGAAGCGTGCAACTGGTCTACGATTTGTCCGATGAATCCAGCCTGCACGTGACCGTCGCTAAATGGCTGACCCCCGACCGCCACCACATCGACGGCCAGGGACTTTCGCCTGACATCGAGGTTTTATTCTCCGAAGATGACCACGCCGCCGGGCGAGATCCGCAATTCGAGCGGGCCATCACGTTCTTGCAGAACGGCAAGTGATGGGGATACAAGATATTCAATTAACGCTGACCAAAGACGACCTCGTCGCTGAACCGACCGTTCGCTTGTGGTCCTTGGTCCTTTGTCAGGGGGATAAAGCGACAGGCTTCGCCAGTTTGCACAATGTTTACTTGATTCGTCTATTAGAGAGGACAGATGTAATATGGGCAGCTTTTTCGGTAACCTTCTAAAGCTTGGCATTATGGCCGCCCTGGCGGGGGTATTGACCGTCGGCGCTTTTTTTGCGGGCGCTATCCTGTACGGTCCCTACTTGCAAACCGGGCCGGATGCGGCCACGATCTCCTCCTCGTTTTCCGGGCCGGCAGCGTCCGCGCCCACCCAGGTGATCATTAACAGCGACGACATCCCCCAAGAATTTGGCGTTTTCTGGGAAGCCTGGAATTTCATCGAGCAGGAGTTCTATGGGGAAATTCCTACCGACCAGACGCGAGTCTATGGCGCGGTGCGGGGTATGGTCAACTCCTTTGGCGACGAGAACACCGCCTTCATCGACCCCACCCGGGCCGCGATCATGCAGGAAGATGTCAGCGGCGCATTTGAGGGGATCGGCGCCTCGGTGCGGCTTGATGATTCGGGACGCCTGGTCATCGCCGAACCGTTTATCGGTCGCCCGGCGGCCAAAGCGGGCCTGCAACGCGGCGACATTGTGCTGGAAGTGGACGGCCAATCGTTGCAAGGCTACAGCCTCTACGAAGCTGTGCTGCTCATTCGCGGGCCGGCCGGCAGCACGGTGACCCTGCTCATCTTCCGGACCGGCATCGACGAGCCATTTGAAGTTGACATCATCCGCGAACGCATCGAAATTGAAATTGTTGAATCGCGGTTGCTGGAGGGCAACATCGGCTACGCCCACCTGAGCGATTTCAGCCACGGCGCTTCGGGAAAATTGAAAACCGCCTATGACGAGCTTATCGACCAGGGCGCGGAAACGCTGATCCTGGATTTGCGTAACAACCCCGGCGGGCTGTTGTCCGAATCGGTCGCCGTTTCCAGCCTGTTTCTGGATGGTGAGAATGTGCTCATCGAACGGCTCAAAAGCGATCAAGAGAAAATCTACCAGGCGCGCGGGCCGCAGGTAGACACCGACATCCCGCTGGTGGTCTTGATCAATCGAGGCAGCGCCAGCGCCAGCGAGATCGTGGCTGGCGCGCTCAAGGAACACCATCGAGCCATCTTGCTTGGCGAGCAAAGCTTCGGCAAGGGAACCGTTCAACTGCCGCACACGCTCAGCGATGGCTCCGAGATCCGCGTGACGATTGCCGAGTGGCTCACGCCCAACGGCAACCAGATCCATAAAGAGGGAATCGTGCCCGACATCATCGTTGACTTCACCCAGGAAGACTTTGTCGAGGGACGCGATCCGCAATTGGAGCGGGCCATCGAGTACATTCAGGAGAATTTCTAAACAGGTAGCAGGTAACAGGTAGCAGGTAGCAGGTAGCAGATAGCAAGCACCGGGCGCCAGCAGTTACCTGCTACCTGCTACCTGCCACCAACCAGCACATGACTTCCCCCCGAAATAACATCAGGGTCGTTGCCAACAATCGAAAAGCCCGCCACGATTACGAAATTCTGGATCGCTTCGAGGCCGGGCTGGTTCTGACCGGCAGCGAAATCAAAAGCATCCGCGCCGGACGGGTCAATCTGCGCGACGGGTATGCCACCATCCGCGATGGCGAGCTGTGGTTGTTGAACACTCACATCGCCCCCTACGACCAGGCCAGCTATGAAAATCACGAGCCGCGCCGGGCGCGCAAACTCCTGCTGCACCGCCGGGAGATCAATCGCCTGTTGGGAAAGTTGCAAGAAAAGGGGCTGACCTTGATTCCTTTGCGCCTTTACCTTAAGAACAATTGGGCCAAGGTAGAACTGGGTCTGGCGCGTGGCAAGAAGCAGTACGACAAGCGCGCCGCTTTGCAAAAGCGAGAGGCGCGCCAACAGATCGAGCGCGCGGTCGGCCGGCGGATGAAGGGGGACGGCTAAGGCAGGGCCCACACCGGATCGGCCTAATCAGAATCGAAAACGTCGGTGACCTCGCTCAACCACTTGGGGGGGAATTGGCGGGCCTGCTCGGTGAGTTGGTCCAGCAGCCCTTTCGGAGGATTCTTGGCGAATGCTTCGCGGGCCTCGTGGTAGATTTGCAGCAGGCGTTCAACCACAGCCGGGGCGTCGTATCTGGCCGCCGTTCGCAACGCGCCCCGAGCCAGCCGCTCCCGCAGGTCGGCCTCCTGCATCAACCGCTGCAGGGCCTGGGTGAACGCATCCTCATCAACAGCCGTGAGCAGACCGTTCTCTTCGTGAATAACCACATCGCGATTGCCCGGCGCGTCGACGGCGACGACGGGCAAACCGGCGGCCATCGCCTCGATCATCACCAGGCCCTGCGTTTCGCTAACCGAGGCGAAGGCAAAGGCATCGCTGGCCGCCAGATAGTGCGGCACCTGGTCATAGCCAACCTGGCCGCTGAAGTGAACCCGGCTTTCGATGCCCAAACGTCTGACTTGCTTTTCCAGGTCCTTGCGTTGCGGGCCGTCGCCCACCAGCAACAGGTTTGCCCCTGGCCGGTCTTTGGCGGCCCTGGCAAAGCAGGTCAGCAACATCGACAGATTTTTTTCGGCGGTCAAACGGCCGACGTAGGCGAAAGTAAAACCCCGGTCCAGGTTGTAACGGGCTTTAATCGGCCCCGGTTTTAACCCTTCAAATGCGCTCAAATCCATCGGCGTGGGCAAGGTGACGACGCGATCTGCAACCTCCTCGTAGTTTTGGACAAGTTGCCGGTAGACGCTCTCGGTGGGGGCGATGATCCGTTGGGTCTGCATCATATGATACTTGACCAACTCGCGCATCACCCTTTTGACGACGCTTTCACTGAAGGGGATGTATTGGGCGGCGTAAATATCGTACTGCGAATGGTGGGTAAACACGTGAGGAATGTTGTGCTTGCGGGAGAAGCCGATGGCCTCCTGGCCCAGCAACATCGGGTGCTGGCTGTGGATGACGTCGAAGCGCAGACGCGGCACCAGCCAATCGATGCAGGGCGAAACCGGGATGGGGATGGGGTATTTGGCCGGAACCGTCAAATTGATGCCGGGATAGCGGAAGACATCGTAATCTTCCTCCTGGTAGTCAGCCGCCTCCGGGGCAAAGACGTACACGGTGTGCCCCTGGCGGAGCAATTCCGCGCGGAACGTGGCCACCGATTTTATGACCCCACTGACGTAGGGTTTGTACGCATTCGTAAAAACAGCGACTCGCATTTGCCAACCTTCACGCGCGATTCGACATCGAGTCTCAGTAGATCCAAATTTGGGCCTGTAATGTAGCCCAAACTGTTAGTTTGGGCGGGTCAAACTAACAGTTTGACCTACAATTTGGATCTACTGAGGCTGATTGATAAGCCTGGAAGGGAATCAAAGCACAATTTCTGTTCTTTGGCAAACAACACGAACAAAAAGAGGAACGGCGTATGGCCAAAAAAGACGCACTGAAAGAGCGGCGAACGACCCGCTGGCCTGTTTGGGGAGGGCTGGCCGCATTGGTGGCGGGATTCAGTTGGGTTTTCTTCGTGGGAGGACGTTTCATTTTTGGGGTGATGCGCCAGCCGCTGCTGCCGCCGCTGGCGCCCCCGCTTGAGGAGTCGCCCCACGAGAAAGTTGAAGCCAGAGCCTACCGGACGGCCCTGGCCAACCTGCGCCTGGGGATCGAAGAGCGGCTCCTGCAGAACGGGGTCAGCAAACGGGTCTTGTGCGCCGGCGTCCGCAACTTCCGCGAACCGTGGGCCCGCGACTTCGGCTTTGCCAACTACGGCCTGCTCGACGAAAGCGATCTACAAACCAGCCGGGAAACGTTAGAAGCCTTCCTGATCCACCAGAAACCCAACGGCCAGTTCCCGGTCAAGATCACCTCAACCACCGTCTTCCAACGCTACGTCCACTCCCTGTTCCGCCGCCAACAACCGATTGGCGAACCTATTCGCCCTAAATATATCACCGGCCATCGCACCATTTCACTCGATGGAAACGCCTTGCTCATCAGCGCGGCCACCAACTACGTTAAGCATAGCGGCGATCTCGACTTCGCCCGGCGCTACTGGCCGGCGCTGGCCCAGGGCACGCGCTGGCTGGCCGAGCACACCGGCGATGACCACCTGCTACATCAGGCCCCCTTCGCCGATTGGGCCGATAGTATCGCCCGGCAGGGGCGCATTCTTTACACCAACGTTTGCTATTGGAAAGCCTTGCACGATATGGTCCGACTGGCAAACGCCCTAAACCTGTCTCTCGACGCGGCCCATTTTCAGCACCTGGCCGACCAGGTCAAAACGGCCATCGACGATCATTTCTGGCGCGAGGACCTGGGTTACTACGTAACCAGCATCGTCTTTGACAACCTGAGCAGCAGCGGCAATCTCCTGGCCGTGGCCTGGGGTCTGGTCGGCCAGGAGCGCGGTAATTTGATCCTGGATAAACTGGCCGAATTCGACATGGCCGATCCGGTTCCCACGCAAGTAGTGCATCGCGCTTACCCCCCTCGCTTTGTAGCCCTCGAGAACCGTCTGGGCGGCATCGGCCACTACCACACCGAGGCCGCCTGGTTGTGGCTGGGCTGCTGGCACGCCATTGCCCTGACGCGGCTGGGTCGTTTGACCGAGGCGGATGACATCCTCTTTCGCATCGCTGCGGTCATCGTCCGCGACGGCGCGGTCCACGAGGTATACGACCGGGACGGCCATCCCCTGGCCAGCCGCTGGTATACCAGCGAAGCCCCCCTGACCTGGAGCGCGGGTATGTATGTTCACGCCTGGCACGTGCTGGCCAGCGCCCGCGAACAGACTTGAAACCCACCTCAGTTGCTCCCCCGTTTCATTTGTGTTAAACTCAATTTACCGCCAACATTCACCCTCACGAGGGACAACCGTGCTCAAGCGAATTCTCAACAAGCAAGAAGATGAGCTGCTCAAGGCTGAACGCCGGCTTCTAACCAAACTGCGTCTGGCCCTGGTCAAGTTTGGGGCCGCCGCCGAGGATCAGGCCGCGCTGGAAAACTCCATTCAACAGCTCGACGAGCTGTTCTTGCTGGTCGTCGTCGGCGAGTTCAACTCCGGCAAGAGCGCCTTCATTAACGCCCTGCTGGGCCAATCCGTGCTACCGGAGGGCGTCACGCCCACCACAGCCCAGGTCAACATCTTGCGCTACGGCCAGAATGCGGGTAAGCGGGTCACGGATGAACACATCCTGACCCTGACCGCGCCCGTCGAGCTGCTACGCGAAATCAACATCGTCGATACGCCCGGCACCAACGCCATCATCCGCGAGCACGAGGCGATCACCTCCGAGTTCGTCCCTCGCTCTGACCTGGTGCTGTTCGTCACCTCGGCCGACCGGCCCTTCACCGAAAGCGAGCGCGCCTTTTTGGAGCAGGTTCGCAACTGGGGCAAGAAAATCGTGGTCGTCCTCAACAAGGTGGACATCCTGGAGGACCCGCAGGCCATCGACCAGATTCAAACCTTCATCGCCGAGAACGCCCGCACCCTGCTGGGCCTGGTCCCCGAAATCTTCCCGGTCAGCGCCCGGGCCGCTTTGCGGGCCAAGCAGGGCGATCCCGCCTTGTGGCCCCAGAGCCGCTTCGCGCCCCTGGAACAGTACATCCACGACACCCTCGATGAGGGTGGCCGGGTGCAGTTGAAGTTGCTCAACCCTCTGGGCGTGGGGACTCATCTGGCCGAAAGATACCTGTCGGTCACCGAGGAGCGGCTGGGGCTGCTGGCCGAGGATTTCACGATGCTGGAGGATGTGGAGCACCAGCTCGCCCTTTACAAAGAGGATATGGGGCGCGATTTCAGCTTCCGTATGTCCGACATCGAGAACATCCTGTACGAGATGGAACAGCGCGGCCAGGACTTTTTCGACGAGACGATGCGCCTGGCCCGCGTGTTCGATCTACTGAACAAGAATCGCATCCAGCAGGAGTTCGAGCACAAGGTCGTGGCCGACGCACCCCACCAGATCGAGCGCAAGGTGACGGAGCTAATCGACTGGCTGGTCGATGCCGACTTCCGGCAGTGGCAAGCGGTAACCGCCTATCTGGCCGACCGCCGCCGGGAGCACAAAGACCGCATCGTCGGCGAGGCAGACATCGGCACTTTCCACTACGACCGCGAACGGCTGATCGAGTCGGTCGGGCGGCAGTCGCAGCGCGTGGTCGAAACCTACGACAAGCGACGCGAGGCCGAAGCCATTGCCGACAGCGCGCGAACGGCGGTGGCCACCGCCGCCGCCGTCGAGGTTGGCGCGGTCGGTCTGGGCACGCTGGCGACCATTATCTTCACCTCGGTCGCCGCCGACGTGACCGGGGTGCTGATGGCCAGCGCCATCGCCGCTTTGGGGCTGTTCATCATTCCGGCCCGCCGCCGCCGGGCCAAGAAGGAGATGCGCGAAAAGGTGGCCGAAATGCGCGCCCGGCTGCTCAACGCATTACAAACGCAATTCAGCCGGGAGATCGAGCGCAGCCTGCAACGCATCAACGAGGCCATCGCCCCCTACACCCGCTTCGTCCGCGCCGAGCACGAGAAGCTGACGGAAGCTCAGAGCGATTTGGGGAGCATCAAGCAGGAGTTGGGGCGGCTGAAGGCCAGGGTTCAAGAGCTTTAAATCAGGGATAAGCAAGTGAACGACGCTCAAGGCGGAAAACCAGAACGACCAAGTTTGAACGTATACTGGTGATGCGTAAAGGGTAACCTGGCCAGGCAGATATTAATGAACGACCAACTTACGAAAATCAAGATTGCTGCCATTCCGATTTTGAAGAAGTATGCGGCGTTTCGAGCCGGCCTGTTCGGCTCGATCATTCGAGAGGAATTGCGGCCGGATAGCGACATCGACATCCTGGTGGAATTGCCGGCCAGCACCAGCTTGCTTGAGTTCGCCGGGCTTAAACTGGCGTTGCAGGACGCGCTTGGCAGACCTGTTGATCTTGTTGAGTATTCCACGCTCCATCCTCTTTTGGAGGAGGAGATTTTGGCAGAGGAGGTCCCCCTGATGAGGCGAGATAGCCGGCTGTTTCTTCAGGACATTTTGGAGAGTATCGCCAGAATTGAGGAATATACCCAGGATTTAAGCCTGAATGATTTTTCCCAAAATCATCAGGCGCAAGATGCTGTGGTCCGAAGAATCGAGATCATTGGCGAAGCGACCAAGAATTTACCAAGAAATCTCAGGCTCAACTACCCCGATATTCCCTGGCAGAAGATGGCTGGAATGAGAGACATACTCATTCACGCGTATTTTGGGGTCAACATCGAACGCGTGTGGGAAGTTATCGAACAAGATTTACCGGAGCTGAAACGACAAATCTCACAGGTATTGGAGGATATCCAAAATGGCTGACCAGGGGGAACGATGGAACGCTGCACACATCTTGATCAAATCAAGGAGGTAACACCCAACAGCGAAGGCTGCGCCGACTGCATCGCTTTGGGCGATACCTGGATTCATCTGCGGATGTGCCAGACCTGCGGCTATGTCGGCTGCTGCGACGACTCGAAGAACCGGCACGCCGCAAGGCATTTCTACCAATCGAACCATCCCATCGTCAGGTCTCTGGAGCCGGGCGAGGGCTGGAATTGGTGCTACATCGACGAAATCTTTCTGGAGGCGGACGCAGCGCCGCCCCTCGAAGCCGAGCAACCCGACCGATCCGCGCCGGTTGTGCGCAACTACCTCATCATCGCCGGATTGTACACCCTGTCGACTTCGGTCATTTGGGGCGTCAACACCCTCTTCCTACTAGACGCCGGTCTCGACATCTTCGGCGTTTTCATCGCCAACGCCGTCTTCACCGGCAGCATGGCCTTCTTCGAGATTCCGACCGGTGTGCTGGCCGATACCCGTGGCCGGCGCGCTTCGTTTCTCTTGAGCGTGGCCGTCGTCCTGGTGGGAACGCTGGGCTACGTTGGCGTGGCCGCCGGCGGCGGCGGCTTGCTGCTCTTCAGCCTGCTGTCGGTTGTGCTGGGACTGGGGTACACCTTTTACTCGGGAGCCGTCGAGGCCTGGCTGGTCGACTCGCTGAAGGCCACGGGCTATCGCGGTCAGCTCGACCGGGTCTTCGCCAGAGGGTCAATCGTCTCCGGCGCGGCTATGCTCATCGGCTCGGTCGGCGGCGGGTTGCTGGGCAACCTAGATCTGTCCATTCCCTACCTGGCCCGGGCCGGGCTGCTGGCGGCGGTGTTCGCCGTGGCCTTCTTCACAATGCACGATCTGGGCTTCAGCCGGCGCGCGATGAAATTCAAGGATTTGCCCGCCGAAATGGGCCGCATCGCCCAGGTCAGCATTACCTACGGCTGGCAGCAGCGACCGGTTCGCCTGCTGATGGTGGCCGCCTTCGTCCAATCGCTCTTTATGGCCTGGGGGTTCTACGCCTGGCAGCCTTATTTCCTCGAGTTGCTGGGCCAGGACCTGACCTGGGTGGCCGGGGTGATCGCTGCCCTCATCTCGATAGCCACGATGGCCGGCAACTCGGTCGTCGAATGGTTTACGCGATACTGCGGCAAACGGACCACGCTCCTGTTGTGGGCGGCAGGCATCCAAACCGTGGCCGCCGTCGGGGTGGGCCTGGCCGGATCGTTCTGGCTGGCCGTCGCCCTTTACCTGGTGGTGATGGGCACGATGGGGGTCTGGGGGCCGGTCAGGCAGGCATATATGCACCAGGTCATCCCTTCCGAGCAGCGAGCGTCGGTGATTTCTTTCGACTCGCTGGTCAGCAGCAGCGGCAGCGTGTTCGGCCAGATGGGGTTGGGGCGGCTGGCCCAGACGCAAGCGATCGCTTCCGGCTACATCGTGGGTGGGCTGACGACCGTGCTCGTGCTGCCGGTCATCGTCGCCCTACGTCGCCTGGGCGAACCGGCGGACCTCATCGTGGGGACGGCCGGCAAGCAGGGGGCCTGCGCCGCGCAAGGGTTACCCAATGTCTCCGCTGTCGATACCTCGACCCACGTGGTGACCGCCGCCGAGGCTTAGCCACGCCCAAGCAGACGAAAGACCATCGACGAATGACGAACAGGTCGCAAATACCTGCAATATCGGTCATTCGTCTGTCGTCATTCGTCACGTCTAGGCCGTAAGTTCCAGAACGGGTTGGGCTTCCTCACCAGTCAGTTCGACCTCGCCCGGTACTTCCAGCTTACGGGCCATAGCCGCTGACAGTTACCTGTCAAAGGACAATTGCGCCCGACAGGATCAAGAGAAGAATCCCCAGCAGGCCCAGGCGCAAGGCGCTGCCCCAGGCCTCCTGAGGGGAATTGGCCGACTCCCAACGGACCAAAGCCCCCCGGCGCACCAGGACGCGATGGTAGAACGCCGCCTGCGCCGCCGTGATCAACAGCCGGAAGCCGATAAAACCGATGATTGTCGCTAAAACGTAGCCCAAGATTTTCATAGGATTTTAGATGGCAGATTTCAGACAACAGACTTCAGAGGGCAGACAGAATTTTTGCTCAACCTAACACCTGAATTCTCTCTGTGTTCTTTGCGCCTCTGCGGTGAATCGTCAAATCCGTCAGCCCACCAGCATCTGAATTCTGGTGTCTGCCGTCCGCTGATTATACTCAAGTCCACGAAAAAGGAAAGGGCTTGTCAATCTGTGGTTATGCCGTTTGCTTTCAAGCTCCCCGATGCCGAGCATTAGATTTTTTCCAAAGAATAGATAAAATAAATCTCGTCAGAAACATCCATTTGCCGGATCATACATATCACGAACAGGATATTTGCCCATGAACAACTTCCGCCAAAAAGTAGACCTCATCTGGAATCTCGCCAACCTGCTGCGCCACGACTACAAACCCCACGAATACGCCGACGTCATCCTGCCCCTGGTTGTCCTGCGCCGCCTGGACCAGGCCATGGAACCCACCCGCGACGCGGTGCGCCAGGCCTACGAGACCTACAAAGGCAAACTGGAAAATCTGGATTCCGTACTGGCTGCCAAAGCAGGCGGCTCGCTGGTGTACAACCATTCCGAATTCAACTGGCAGCGCCTGCTGGCCGCCCCCACCGACCTCCAGCAAAACGTCATCACCTACCTCAACGGCTTCAGCCCCGAAGTGCTGGACATCATCGAAAAGTTCGAGTTCCGGCGGCAGGTAGCCCGTCTGCAATCGGCCAACCTGCTTTACCACTTGCTCAAAGAGTTCGAAAAGGTGGATTTGCACCCGGATCGAGTGGACAACATCGAGATGGGCTACATCTTTGAAGAACTTATCCGCCGCTTCAGCGAGCAGTACAACGAGACGGCCGGCGAGCACTTCACCCCGCGCGAAGTGATCGAGCTGATGGTCGATTTGCTGCTCAGCGAGAACCCGGAAGCGTTCCTCGGCCCGGACAAAATCGTCGAAATTTATGACCCGGCCTGCGGCACCGGCGGCATGCTCTCCGAAGCCAAAAAGGGCGTCACTCGCAACTACGGCCAGGACCCGTCCAAGGTCTTTCTCTTCGGGCAGGAGATCAACCCCACTTCCTACGCGGTGGCCAAAGCCGACCTGCTGCTCAAAGGCGAAGACCCGCGCCGCCTGGCCTTTGGCAACAGCTTCAGCGAAGACGGCCACAAGGGCAAACGCTTCCGCCTGATGCTCTCTAACCCGCCCTTTGGGGTGGAGTGGAAGAAGGTGCAGTACATCATCAAGAATGAGCACGAAGCGTTGGGCTACGACGGCCGTTTCGGTCCCGGCCTGCCCCGCATCACCGACGGCTCCTTCCTCTTCCTGATGCACATGCTCGCCAAACGCTTCGAAGAAGCCCCCGGCAGCCGCATCGCCATCATCTTCAACGGCTCGCCCCTCTTCACCGGCGATACTGGCAGCGGCGAGAGCGAAATCCGCCGCTGGATTCTGGAAAATGATTGGCTGGAAGGCATCGTCGCCCTGCCGGAGCAGTTGTTCTACAACACCGGCATCGCCACCTACATCTGGATTGTGACCAACCACAAGAGCGACCGGCGCCGGGGCAAGGTGCAGCTCATCAACGCGGTGGACTTTTGGGAACCGATGACGCCGCGCAGTCTGGGCAACAAACGGCGCAAGATCGGCGACAAAGACCGTGAGCGCATCGTGGAACTTTACAAGGCGATGGCAGAGAACGAGCATTCCCGCATTTTCGACAACGCCGACTTTGGCTACCGCCGCGTGCGCATCGAGCGCCCCTTGCGGCTCAACTTCCAGGCCACGCCGGAACGCATCGAGCGGCTGAAGGACGAGAAGACCTTCCAGAACCTGACCAAAACCCGCAAGAAAGACCCCGCAGCGGTGGAAGCCGCCCGCCGGGAAGGGGAACGCCAGCAGCAAGCCATCCTGGCCGCCCTGCGCACCCTGCCCGGCCAGATGAGCAAGGACCCCAAGGAGTACAACCGCTGGCTCAACCAGGCCGTAGAGACGTTGCACGCAACGTCTTCGAATTTCAAGGTTTCAGCCTCTCTGCGCAAGGCCATCCTCAACGCTCTGACCGAGCGAGACGAAACTGCCCACCCCGTGCCCGCCAAGAAGGTAAAGACGTTGCATGCAACGTCTCCACAATGGGAACCCGACACCGACCTGCGCGACTACGAGAATGTGCCCTTGCAGTACG
>JBHHXL010000107.1:0-13152 GCA_046757065.1 Anaerolineae bacterium | reverse complement strand
GACTCTTATACCAGCACATAAATGGAGATAACTCATGTCCGAAAAAATCCTGGTTTGCACCGCCTGGCCCTACGCCAATGGCGATTTGCATATCGGCCATGTGGCCGGGTCGCTGCTTCCCCCCGATATTTTTGCCCGCTACCAGCGCCTGATCGGAAACGAGGTGCTGATGGTCTCCGGCTCGGACTCGCACGGCACGCCCATCACCGTCCGCGCCGACGCCGAGGGCGTCGACCCCCGGCAGATATTTGAACGATATCACGCCCGGTTCTTGCAAACCTTTCAAGACCTGGGCATCACTTACGACCTCTTCACCCACACCGACACCGAAAATCACCACCGGGTGGCCCAGGATATTTTCCTGGCCTGTCTGAACAACGGCTACCTGTACAAGGAAACGCAACGGCAGCTTTATTCCGAAGGCGAAGGGCGCTTTCTGCCCGACCGCTACGTGGAGGGAACCTGCCCCATCTGCGGCTACGACGGGGCGCGCGGCGACCAGTGCGACAACTGCGGCAACCTGCTGGACCCGCTGGACCTGATCGACCCCCGCAGCCGGACCGACGGCAGCACCCCCGTCGTCCGCGAAACGGAGCATTTTTTCCTGGACCTGCCGACGCTCAGCGAAGCGATCTGGGAATATCTGAACGACGACAAGGACCACTGGCGGCCGGCCGTGATCAACTTCAGCCTGAACTACGTCAAGGAGGGCCTGAAAGGCCGTCCCATCACCCGCGACATCGAATGGGGCATCCCTGTACCGTTGGAGGGTTACGATCACAAGCGCCTGTACGTCTGGTTTGAGGCGGTGATGGGCTATCTGACGGCCAGCATCGAGTGGGCGCACAACCGGGGCCAGCCCGAGGCCTGGAAGGAATGGTGGTACAATCCCCAGGCCAAAACCTACTACTTTATGGGCAAGGATAACATCCCCTTCCACACCATCATCTGGCCGGGCGAATTGATGGCCGTCGCCAACCTGTACGAGGATGATCCCAACAAACGGCTCAACCTGCCCTATGACGTGCCGGCCAACGAGTACCTGAATATGGAGAGCAAAAAGCTCAGCACCAGCCGCAATTGGGCCATCTGGGCCCCGGACCTGCTCACTCGCTACGACCCGGACCCGATTCGCTACTACTTGAACGCCATCTCGCCGGAGACCCGCGACACCGATTTCACCTTTGCCGATTTCGTGCGGCGCAACAACGATGAACTGGTCGCCACCTGGGGCAATCTGGTCAACCGCATGCTGGGCTTCGCTTACAAGCACTTCGAGGGCAAAGTGCCCAAACCCGGCCCCCTGACCGAGGCCGATCGGGAAATCCTGGCCCGGGTTGAGGCCGGCTTCGAGAGCGTCGGGGCGTTGCTGTCAGCGGTCAAACTCAAAGCGGCCCAGGAAGCGGCGATGAGCCTGGCCAGGGCGGCCAATGTTTACCTGGATGGGCAAGCGCCCTGGAAATCGATCAAGGAGGATGAGCAGGCTGCCGCCACCAGCGTCTACGTCATCCTGCGCGTCATCGACAACCTGAAAGTCCTTCTCTCGCCCTTCCTGCCCTTCAGCACCCAGCGCCTGCACGAGTTCCTGGGCTACGGGGACCAACTGTTCGGGCAGCAATACGTTGAGGAGTTCACCGAAACGAGCCAAACGCACCGGGCGCTTTGCTACGATGGCAGCCGGGCAACCGGCAGATGGGCCCCCAGCCGGCTTTCCCCTGGACAGGCCCTGCGCCGGCCAGCGCCGCTTTATAAGAAACTGGATGACTCGGTGGTGGAGGAGGAACTGGCCAGGTTGTTGGGGGCGGGAGATTGATCCGGGCGGCTACTTCGAAAATACCCCCGTTAGCTTATGGCAAACTTCTCTAAAATCAGCTCCGGGTGTATAATAAGGCCCGCTTAAAGAAGCCAGCCACGAGTGTGCTACGCACGCCACCGACGCGATGCATGAAAATTTTGCCCTCCGCTGGCGCAACTCCCCCTCTCCCAACGCGAAGCGTGGGAGCCCCACAGGGAGGCTTCGCACAGGGGGCCGGGGGGGTGAGGGGATTTTCAAGGAAGCCAATACGTCCACGCGCGGCATACTCCGTAGTCAACACGTGGACGCGCCTTGCTCCTGGCGATTGCTATTATCTCAAAGGAGTCTAACAGTCCCTGCGGGACGACACCAAGTAATGAAAATGGAGTGCAGACCTTGCGCTTCGCGTGCAGAGCTTGCTCTGCACTCCTATTTACACAGGAGGGAAGCCCCCATGATCCTACGCGGCAAACTTTTCGCAGAGTCCCCCATTTACAGAGGCAATGCCCGCAAAACGATGTTTACCCGCGATGGAGACGGTACCCAACGCCTGGTTTCCCTGGCGGGAGAAATATCGGGTACGGCCCAATCCTTAATGGACGCTTTCATCGGCCAATCTCGCAACGGCAAAAACATCGGCCTCCTCAACCGGCTATGGCAGCGCTTGTACGGCGGTTCCCTCCCATCCGGATTGGTGACCAGGGTCGAATGTCGCCTGCAAGAGGGCGCTTACCCCCAGAACCATTTCTTCGACCTGCGCATGGGCATCAAGCTGGATGAAGATCGGTGGGCAGCCGAGGCCAACGCCAACTATAAGATGGAAACATTGTTCCGCCAGTCGGTCTTCGATTTCACCTTGCACGTCAACGACAACCTGCTGGGCCAGGACGATAATGCCGCCAAGTTATTCTACCTGCTGCAAGAGCTGAGAGAAGGCCGGTTCTGGTTTGGGGCTGGCAAGAGCAAAGGGTTGGGCCGCTGCCGCCTGGAAATAGACCTGCCCTTTTCGCCTGAGGGCACGTCACTTACCGCCCAGGCCCACGCCAATCACCTGGCCATTTCCGTCACCTTTACTGCGGCGAACCCGATCCTGGTCGGATGGAATTGGGGCAAGGTCGATCCGGATGTGCCCGCCTTTGCCGCCGTTGAAGGGCGACTGCTGCTGGAAGGGATGCGGGAAATCCCGGAACCGATCCGCGAACGTCTGACGATGAGCATCGGCGGCCCCATCCTCAGCGCCGGCGATTGGAACCGGAAGTTAGCCACCTATTTACCTCGTACCGTCGCCATCTGGCTGCGGGAGCAATCTGTGGGGCAGACGGAAACCTGGACGTTGCCGTCGGCGGCCCTGGCAAAGCTCGGCAAAGGGCGGTACGCCCTCTCCAAGAAAGTCATCGCCAGCGTGCAGCCGCTGAGCGATTCGCCCTTCCCCAGCCGGGAGGCCGCCGAAACGGCTATTACCCACGCCCTGGGAGACAAGGCCAACATGGCCAAGCGCATTCTCAAGGTCATGGCTCACGAGCGGCAAACCGGCCACGAATTCAACCGGGAGGCCTGGCAGACGGTCGTCGATGGCCTGGGGTTGGAGGCCGGCCTGGCCGACTCGCTGGCCGGGCAGATTGAAGATGAAGCAGCCCTGACGGCCACCCTTACCCGGGCCTGCCAGGTCGTGCTGCCCCAGTTGGCCCAGCAAGTTGAGCGCCAGATCAGGCTACTGGAGAGCGATTCCTGGGTAGATGTCGAAATCGAGAACCGCGAGCAGCATATCAAAATCAAAACGATGTTGCTCAACGGCCAGATCAGGGAGGACCAGTGGGGCGACTCCCAGCAAGTGCCTGAGGGCGTATCGGTTGCGGCCTGGCGCGAATTTTTGGCTTCACATCGCCGGGTGCGTTACCATCACATGCTCAATGGCCGCAACCTGCGCAAAAGCATCACCAACGATCAAAACTTCATCGCTTTTTTGCGGGCCTATCGCAACCGGACCCGCCAGGAGCTGGCCCAGCCCCATCACACCGATTTCCGCGCCGGCGGGGCATCGGGGCGGGAAATCTCACGCAAATATGGCAAGCCCTACGATACCATCTTCATGCGCATGCTCTCGTGGGCCCCCTCTGCGGACAGGGAAGGGGCCTGGGAGGCTTACATTCCCGGTAGTACGATTAAAGGTGCTTTCCGAAAACGCGCCTCCCAGATTTTGAAGACCTTGTGGGGCGATACCGGACGCACGAAGAATGTACTAGACCGGCTTTTCGGGGCCCGGGGGCGCGTTGGGCGGGTTTTCTTCTCCGACGCCTACCTCAAGGACCCTCACGATCCGGCGCGGGCCTGGTGTTCGATGGATGGGATTCGGATGGATCCCAAGACCGGGCGGCCTTCGGAAGCGGCCAAGACAGATTATCTGTATGCCTATGGCGCTCAACTCGCCTTTCACCTGCACCTGGACTGGCAAGACCTCGACGCAGACGATTTGGAAGCGTTTGAACTCCTGAAACACCTGCTCCAGGATTTCCGGCGGGGTGACATCCCCCTGGGAGGCGAAAAGACAGTTGGCTTCGGATGGGTGCAGGCCACGGTAACGGGGCTGCGCTGGCTCACAGCCGAAGCAAATGGCCTCAGCCGGCAGTTGTTCGGCGCCCACCCCCTCGCGCCGGACGGCCTGTGGCAGCGGTTGGACCTTGAGGGGGAGGCGGCTACGAACGCCTTGCAGCCCACGACCGCTTTGGCGGCGGAAGACACGGCCGCCGTCGCCGCGCCGCCCAGGTCCAACCTGGGCTTCATCTCGCACCGGGCGTTTGGTGGATATTGTGGCACGCTGGCCGTCGAAGCGGAGGTGTTGAGCCCGCTCAGCATCCAGGAAAGCGGCCAGCCATCTTTCACCACAATGTTGGACGGCCAGCCGGTTAATGGCTGGGATTTCTTCTCGATGGCCCCCCCCGACCCGGCCTTGCGGGGCGATGATTGGGTTTATGCCCTGCCCAGCAAAAGCCTGAAAGGTTTGCTCCACCACCTGTACGCCATCGCCAGCGATTCCAGCACACCCAGCCCGGACGTCGGTCACTTGAACCCGGCTGACAGTTTGTTCGGCTGGGTGGGGCCCGGCCAAAACCAGGCGATTATGGGGCGGGTTGCCTTTAGCTTCGGGCCCTTCGAGGCGCCGGCGTGGGCCTGGTTCAAAGTTCCGTATCCCTACGGGCAGTGGCAATTTCGCCAGGGTGAATGGCAAAACGTGCCCGGCCAATCCGCCGCAGTCCAGCTCATCGGCAAAAACTGGCGGCTCTTCCCCCACGCTCCGCTGGCGCCCATCGTCCAACAAATGGAGGCTTTTAGCCCCGACACGCCGCAGGCGCATTACGTGCGAGCGGTGATGCCCGGCTCCCGCGCCCGCTTCACCGTCCGCTTTTGGAACCTGGAAGAAGCGGAGTTGCAGCGCCTAATCTGGTGCCTGGTCCTGGAGGAGGGGCTGGCCCACAAAATGGGAAACGGTCGTTACCTGGGTTTTGGCAGCCTGCGCTTTCGGGTTTTGCCGGATAGCTTCCTCATTGACTGGCCTAAACGCTACGCCGGCCAGATGGATCAGGCCTGGCGTCTGCCTCTCGACGTAACGGAATGGGCTACCTCCAGGGTGGTTAAATACCACGCCCAGCTTCGACAGGCGCTCAATGCTAAGCGGCTTTGATTGGTTGCGCCGGAGTCGCACCGGCACCGAGTTATTAGCCACCCTGAAATGCCTTAGCCAGGACCCCCATTACTTCGACGCGATTCGAGACAAACTGTCAACAACCGGGGGGGATGAGCCGGGCCCCCCTCCCACGGCCCTGGCCGGCCCCTGCCTGCGTTGCTGGATCTATCCGCGCCCACCGGGGGACCGCTACTGCCCCTTTTGCCGGCACATTCGCAAAAAGGGTCGTGGATTGGGGCCTGTCTCCCGCCGGGCCCTGGTCATTTGGGGTTTTGTCAACTGGCTGCCGCGCCAATTACGCGGCGAGACATGGTCTGACGAGGTATACACCTTGGGGGCCTATGCCCCCGATGCCAACCATTTCCTGGTGATGATCCCCCGGCGGCAATTGCGGCCCTGGCTCCAGGAAATCGTCCTCTACCACGGCACGGACCTGAAAGGCCACATCCAGGTAATGCCCACTATGGGAAGCCAGGGCGGGATGACGATGGCAGATGTTCTGTGCCGGGCCATTCACCACGAAACCTATTTCCCGATGGACAGGCTCCGCGTCCGATTTTACCCCAGGCCGTATCACGTCTTACGACCGCAGGAGCTGGATCGCGAGGGTCTCTTAACCTTTGAAATATCTGAATTCCTGAGCCTGCTGGAAATGGCGATGGTCTTCCGTTCCGTGCTGACGCCGGATGAGCAGCAGATTCTGTTTGAACTGTTGACGATGAAGGACAAGTCTGAGGAAATGTTCTATTGGGGGCGATTTCTGGGCGTTCTGAACCAGGAGGTGCGGGATATGTTGGATGCCTGGAAAATCCGGAGATGGCCCCCCAAACGGGTGAAGTTCTTGTATGAGCTGAAGAACTATGTGGGCTTCCAATCCTCCTATTAGGCTGCTGCGCTATCTGCTGGTGTTGCGAGTCAACAGCTCGTTGGTCCGGACGCCGGCCTGCTTGCCGCTGGAATTGTCGCTGGTGCTGGGGATGCTGATCGCCGAGCGCCTGCCCACCTCCGAAGCGCGTCCCTGGCGCAAAGCCCTGGCCCCCTGGTCCGGATACAAGGGCGAAATCCTGGAATTGCCCGGCAACGGGGCATCGGTCCGGGAGCAGGCTAAATCCCCGGTCGTGCCGGATGTGTCGTGGCCGCTGGCGACGGTGTTGTATGCTTACCCCGGCAAGCAGATGTATGGCCGGGGAGAACCAATTTTGTGGGAGCTGAAACTGCTGGGCGAAAGCGCCGATCACGGGCTTTTCCTGGAACTGGTTCTGCCGGCGATCGAGGAGGCAAGCAGCACCACAGACAGCCGCTGGAAACGTCCGCACAAATTGTGGGGCAACTTTGATATTGATGCGGTCTACGTAGCCCGAGGGTTGCAATGGGAGCCCCTGGTACAGGACGGGCGCCTCAATCTTCGCTACCAACCGACTCCAACCCAATGGGCGGAAGGAGAAACCCTGACCGCGCCGGGACGAACGCTCAAACAGCTAACCTGGCGGACGCCATTCGCCTTTACCTTGCCCCTGGAAACGTCTCACGAACGACGCCGGCCCCAACAAAAGAAGAAAGAGCGACCAAAAGTACCGGGCTTGTCGCAGATTCTGACCGCCACCGAGGCCCGGCTGCGCGGTCTAGCGCCCGGTCGCGGGGCGACAAAGGGCGAAGTCGGGGAGATTTTTGCCGGTGCGGAGCCATCCTGGGAGGAAGCCCTCGAGCAGGCCCAGGCGCTTACCCGGCAACAGTACAAGTTGAAACGTCCGCCAAAGCACTGGCCAGGAAACTGGATCGGTGCGCAACGGTTTTCTGCCATCCCCCCGGCGGTTGTGCCCTATCTCAACCTGGCCGCGATTACCCACGTGGGGCACTACACCCACTTTGGCTGTGGGACGTTTACGCTGAGCGGGTAGCCTCATCCTTTGCTTGATGGAAATCCCCTCTGAACTCCTGTCCACCATCCAAACCCGCCTGCTGGACTGGTACGCCCAGCACCGGCGCGATCTGCCCTGGCGCGAGACTTCCGACCCGTACCGCGTCTGGGTCAGCGAGGTGATGCTGCAACAAACCCAGGTGACGACGGTCATCCCCTACTACCGCCGCTTCCTGGCCCGCTTCCCCAGTCTGGCCGACCTGGCCGCCGCCTCGCTCGATGAGGTCTTGAAGCTGTGGGCGGGGTTGGGTTACTACGCCCGCGCCCGCAACTTGCATCGGGCGGCTAAGGAGATCGCCGCCGCTCACGGCGGTCGTTTGCCGGAGACGTACGCGGCCTTGCGCAGGCTGCCCGGTTTTGGCGACTACACCGCCGGGGCCGTGGGCTCGATTGCTTTTGGGGAGGCCGTGCCGGCGGTGGATGGCAACGCCAGACGGGTTCTGGCCCGCCTCTTCGCCGTGCAGGCCGACACGAGGACCCGGCAGATCAAGACCCTGGCCGCCGCCCTGGCCGGGAGCGCCGAACGCCCCGGCGATTGGACCCAGGCCCTGATCGAATTGGGGGCCACCGTCTGCCGGCCATCCTCCCCCAAATGTTTGCTATGTCCGGTTCGTGATTTGTGCCGGGGATGGCAATTGGGGATGCAGGCCCGCTTGCCGTTGAAACCCGGCAAAAAGGCGCTGCCCCACTACGATGTGACCGCCGCCGTCATCTACCGCAACGGCGACCGGGACGCTTTTCTCATCGCCCAACGCCCGCTGGAGGGAATGCTTGGCGGCCTGTGGGAGTTTCCCGGCGGCAAGCAAGAACCGGGCGAAACGCTGAAGGACTGTCTGCGGCGTGAAATCCGGGAGGAATTGGGGGTTGAAATCGCCGTGGGCGAGCAGTTCGCCACGGTTAAACACGGTTACACTCATTTCAAAATCACGCTGCACGCCTTCCACTGCCAACTGGTCAGGGGCCAGCCCCAGGCCCTTGAGGTGAACGATTGGCGCTGGGTGACGCCGGAGGAATTGGATAATTACGCCTTTCCCAGCACAGATCGGAAAATTATCGAGGCGTTACAAGCACAAGTCAATCGACCCAGCCCAAATCACGCCCGATGAGCAACTCGGTCATCCTGGCGTGATGTGTGTTTTTCATCGCAACTTCTTTCATCGCCAGCTCATATCTCTGGGCCAACTATTGCACGGCCTGGGTTGATGAAGATGGCGATGGCATTCAAGACCCCGACGAGCCCTTCAATATCGCTACCATAACTTGGGAAAAACCAACGGCCATCACCCTCATCAGCTTCACCGCCACCGGACAGAACGACCAGGTCCTGATCGAGTAGGAGACGGCCAGCGAGCTTGATAATGAAGGCTTCAGCATCCGGCGCAGCCAGGCGGTTGACGGTGAGTACACTATAAGATCAATGCCGACCTGATCCCGGCCCAAGGCAACACCGACACCGGAGCCAGCTATAAGTATATTGACACCTCTGTTGTCAAGGGGGTCACCTACTACTACAACCGGTTTTGCCCTCGATGCAGTCGCCGATGTGCGCATCTGGGTGCAGCACGAGAGCTGGAGCAATGGTCGAGGCGCGCGGCGTAGCTACCGGAGCACCCTGACGGTGATCAAGAATCGGTTAGCTCTGGCCGGCAAAGGGGCCGAGGTGCGCATTTCCCTGACCGGCCCGGCTGCCTGATCCAGGCGGGTAAAACAAAAGTCCCCTCGGATGCGAGGGGACTTCATCTTTGGTCTGAGTGGGCCCTGCAGGATTCGAACCTGCGACCAACCGGTTATGCATCCCACCACGGCTTTCGCCGCCCCTTTCGAGTTCGTGGGCTGGACTATCCCTTCACCCCCGCCCGAAACGCTGGGGTGCCTGCCTGCTAGTCTCTACACCTTCTCCCCGCTCGCCGGGGGAGCTTGGCTCGGGATTACCGTATCAAAGGCTGAACGCTTCACGTGAGGGCTGAAGGCGGAAATTCCATCCTTCAGCCTTTTTCCAGGCGCAGTCCTGGAAAAAGCTTAGTGACTTAGGCTTCCCCGAATTTGACAGGTTTCATCATAGGCTTTCGCCCATAACAGCCCCGCGCCGCCCATCATATCCAGCCGGGACGGCTGGACTTAGATGACCTGCTGGAGCCGGCCGCTCTAACCACTGAGCTAAGGGCCCGGAGACAGCGGCGAAGTTGCAGACACTTCGCTGCGTATCAAGTATAATGAGCGGTCCTGTCTTGTCAAATTAGTTATCGCTTACCTGGGAGAGATTCACTACCGGTGCAGAAGGAGATGAATACGGCGCAGGCTGTCGTCGATTTCGGTTGATTTGTACAGGATCAATCTCAGATCGCTATCGACGATGGGCGTGTCGGCCTGGGAGCGTATCAGCCGGGCCGCGCCATTGATGACGCTCAGGTTGGATTTGATAGCCTGCAACGCTTCTGAAATTTGCTCTACTTCGTAATCCGTTAACGTCTTCCCACTGAGTTCTAAAAATTGAGCCATTGTGATTACCCTGTTAGCTAAACAAGCCGGTCATAAATTCATTAACGATAGATTAGCATGCAGCGGTTTGAATAGAGTTTGAATTTCCTTTCAATCTCGTTAAGAAGTTTGACTACGGATTGGGTGTGTCCGACATTTTAGGAAGACCGGGGGTGTGCGACCGAAGGGAGTGTGTCCCCCCGCTTCGCGTCCCCCCTGTGCTTTCCAAAAATTTTGGACGCACCCTACGGATTGGCCTGCAGGGCTGCTATCCGTTGCAGCCGCCGCTCTTGCCTCAGGCCCCACAGGCTGAGAAGCAGGGCCAACCCCATCAAAACCACAATGGTCAGCAGCGTATCGTGCAAACCGGCAACCTGAGCCGCTGCCGAGGCAGTCGTCGCCCCGCCCGACAAAACCGCGCCCGTATGAAACACAACCCGGCCGGCCCAGACCGCCCCCAGAACGGCAATACCGGCGATCTGGCCCAGGGTGCGCGTGATCGATAGCAGGCCGGAGGCAATGCCCAACCGCTCCCGGGGCGCCGCGCCCATAATGGCGCTGTTGTTCGGAGATTGAAAGACGCCCATCCCAATGCCGATGGGTAAAAGTCGAAGGAGATACCCCAGCGCCGTCGTTTGCTCATCAAGGGTGCTCAAGGCGTAGTAACCGATCAGCAAGGCCAGCAACCCAACGCTGGCAATAGGCCGCGTCCCAACCCGATCCGACAGCGCCCCGGAGATGGGAGCCACCACCCCCAAAACAATCGGCACCAGCGCCATCAGCAAGCCAACCTGGCGCGTTTCGTAGCCCAAAATGTTTTCGAGGTAGAAGGGCATCAGGATCATCGCTCCGGCGATGGCCACGAAGGTGGCAAAACCGGTAACCAGGTTAATGCTGAACAGGCTGTTCCGAAAGAGCCTCAAATCGATCATCGGCTGGCTGGTGCGCCACTCGATGATGATAAAGGCTACCAGAAAGACGATCCAGACCGCAAACAGGAGCAGCATGCCCGGCTGGCTGAAGCCGAGTTGCTGGCCCAGAGTCAGGGCCAGGAGCAAGGCCAGCAAACTGATGAAGAGGACGATGGCCCCCACATAATCGAACCGTTGCCGGCCAACCGGCTTGAAGTCCGGCACAAACTGCCAGGCCATCCACGCCCCCAGAATACCGATTGGGATGTTGACGAAGAAAATCCAGTGCCAGGATAGGGCGTCGATGAGCAGGCCGCCCAGCGTTGGCCCAACCACGATACCGACCGAGACGGTCGTGCCGGTGATGCCCAGCGCCTTGCCGCGCTCGCTGGGGGGGAAAGCCTCGGTTACGATGGCGATGCCCAGGGCCAGCATCATCGCCGCGCCGACGGCCTGCACCACCCGGAACCCAATCAGCCAGAAGATCGTTGGGGACAGCCCGCACAACAGTGAGCCGACGGTGAAGACGACAAAGCCGGCAGCGTAGATGAGCTTCTTGCCGAGCATATCGCCCAGGCGACCGATGCTCAGCATTAACGTGGCCTGGACCAGGAAGTAGGCCAGGATCACCCATTGCACGGTTGGGAAATCGGTCTTCAGGTCGCGCACCAGCGTCGGCAGGGCGACGTTGACGATGCTGCCGTCGACGGTCGCCAGGAAAATGCTCACAGCCACGGCGGCCATTACGTACCACTTGCGGCTGTAATCGATGGGTTGTCGTTGCATTTACGCCCTCAACAGTCCAACATCCCCCGTGTCATGGCTTCCGCCGCCAACGGCCATGAACAACTGCACCTCGTCGCCGTCCTGCAAACAGTGCCCGGTCTCCGAGACGATTTCGCCGTTGACGGAAATCGTCACATCGCGCCTGACCCCAACTTCGGCCAGGAGGTCGGCCAGGGTGGCACCGCCGGATAATTCCAGCCTGGCGCGACCTTTGGCTTCACGCGGGAGAAGGTCCCGGAGCATGCCGTGAAGTCGAACGTTAACTTCCATCATAAGTCATACGTAGGGGCACGGCGCGCCGTGCCCCTGCCTCTATTTTGTTGGACAAGCTGACAGCTTGTCCAACCTTTTGCGGGTAATACGAAGACTTTTCAGTAGATCTAAATTTGCCGTAGGGCGGGCACGCTTCGCGCTATGCCCGCCAGCCGCTTTGTAGCACAAACTGACAGTTTGCGCGGCGCGGGTCAAACTAACAGTTCGACCTACATGACAAGCCCAAATTTGGATCGACTGAGGCTACTGGGCCTTGATCTCGGTCCAGACGCGGTCCCATTCGGTCAAGGCTTCGGTTGACAGCGGCTCGATCCATTCCAGGCGGCTGATCGTCTCCTCGTCCAGGTAGATGGCCGGGTCCTCCAGAATCTCGGGGTCGATGAACTCCCTGGCCGCCTCGTTGGGGCTGGCGTAAAAGACGTAGTTGGTGTTTTGGGCGTTGTGTTCGGGGTCCAGCAGCCAGTTGATGAAGTGCTCCGCCGCCGCCTTGCGCGTGCTCGAAGCGGGCACGGCCATATTGTCCTGCCAGATGACGCCGCCTTCCTCGGGCATCACGTAGGTCCAGCTCTCGTCCTCTTCGGCGGCCACGAAGACGTCGCCGTTCCAGGCGTGGCTCAACACGACCTCGCCCGGGATCAGGAGGTTGTCGATGTAGCCGGAGCTGTCGAAGGTTTTCCAGCACGGTTTCGCGGCCAGAATGACGTCGCGGGCCTGGTTGAGATGCTCCACATCGGCGTCGTTGACCGAGTAGCCCAGGTACTTCAGGGCCGCGCCGATCAGCTCGCGCTCGTCGTCGAGAACGTTGATGCCCCCGCCTTCGTACTGGCAGGCCAGGTCCGGGTCAAAAATAACGGCCCAACTGTCGGGCTCGGGATCGACCGTGTCGGCCTTGAAGCCGATGCCGGTCGTGCCCCAGAAATAGGGCACGCTGAACTTGTTGCCCGGATCGTAGGCCGGGTCTTTGTTGAAATCGGCCACGTGTTGGAAGTTGGGGATGTTGCTCATGTCCAGTTCGGCCAACAGGTTCAGGTCGATCATCTGGGAGATCATGTAATCCGAGGGGAAGATGACATCGTAACCGGCGGCCCCGGCCTGTAGTTTGGCCAGCAGGTCTTCGTTGCTGTCGTAGGTATCGTAGATGATCTTGACCCCGGTTTCCTCTTCGTACATCGTCAGCAATTCCTCGTCGATGTAGTCCGCCCAGTTGAAGACGTAGAGCTGGTCGACCGGGGCGGGTTCGGCCGCCGCCTCCTCCTCGACGGCCTCGGCCTCCTGTGGGGTGGCGGGGGCCTCGGTTGGCGCGGGGGCC
>JBHHXL010000106.1:0-13153 GCA_046757065.1 Anaerolineae bacterium | reverse complement strand
ATTGGGTTCCGTCATGGCCTTCGACAGTAGTACCTTTTCCCTTTTGACAGGTAGCCGTCTAGCCTCTAAATTGGTTATGTTGAAAATTGTTACGGGTGAGTTAGCAAACTTGAGGAAGAAGGGAATTTAATGCGGCAACTTCGCTCTCATTTGACTCACGTGGCCTGCTTGAACTGCGGCCACGAGATGCCATACCAGCCCTCCCTGCACGCCTGCCAGGCCTGCGAATCGCCCTGGCTGGATGCCCGCTACGACTACGAAACGGTCGGCAGGCAGTGGGCCGCTGGCGTCGGGTGGGAAGAGACTTCGCTGTGGCGCTACCGGGAACTTCTGCCGGTCCAGGATTCGGATAGCATCATCTCGATGGGCGAGGGCTGGACCCCCCTGGTTCAGACCCGGAAGCTGGGCCGGGCTGAAGGTTACCACCACATCTATCTCAAGGATGAACGCTCCAACCCCACCAGCTCCTTCAAGGACCGGCAGGGGGCGCTGGTGGCCTCGATCCTGTTGGAGGCGAACGTTAAGGAGTGCGCGCTGGCTTCCACCGGCAATGCCTCTGCCGCCTACGCCGCTTATTGCGCCCGGGCCGGCATCAAGCTGTGGGTTTTCCTGACCAGCCTGGTCCCTGCCGAGAAAATGCGCGAGGCTATGCTCTACGGGGCCGAGGTCATTAAGGTCACCGGCACCTATGATCAGTCAAAACTGGTCGCCGCCGATTTTGCCAAACGGCGGGGGATTCTCCTGGACCGGGGCGCCAAGGCCATCCCCGGCAAAGAAGGGATGAAGACCATCGCCTTTGAAATCGCCGAACAGTTGGCCCTGAAAGCGGGCAGGCGCGGCTGGCTGGCGCCCGACTGGTACCTGCAGGCGGTCAGCGGTGGCATTGGCCCCATCGGCGTCTTGAAGGGGTTCCGCGAGCTGCACCAGATGGGCCTGATCGACAAAGTTCCCAAGCTGGGCCTCATTCAAAGCGAGGGCTGCGCCCCGATGGTCGAGGCCTTCGCCAACGGCTGGGAGCAGGCCAGGCCCGTTACGCCCGAAACCCTGATCACGGTTCTGTCCACCGGGGACCCCGGCTTTGCTTACGAAATCCTGCGGGACGGCGTGCAGCAACACGGCGGGGTGATGATCAGCGTCAGCGACGATGAAGCCTTCACCACCATGAACGTGATGGCCCGGCGCGAGGGCTACTCGGTTGAACCGGCCACCGCCGTGGCCTTTGCCGGGCTGGAGAAAATGCTGGCGGAAGGCATCATCCAGCCCGATGAGCGAGTGGTGCTCAACTGCTCCGGCCATACCTTCCCCGTCGAAAGCCATATTCTGGGCGACCGCCACGCCGTGGAGATGAAGCTGGCCGAAGCCGTCGTGGCCCACGGCAGGCAAGAAGGGCTTGAGGCGGCTCTGGAGCAGCTAGACGAGCAGATTACCACCATCGTCATCATCGACGACAACCCGATGGACATCCGCCTGGTCAGGCGCTTGCTGGAAACAAACAAGCCCTATCGCGTCTTCGATGCCCTTAACGGCCAGGCTGGATTGGAACTGGTCGCTGAAAAGCGACCCGATTTAATCATTCTTGACCTGATGATGCCGGAGATGGATGGCTTTTCCGTGTTGGAAGCGTTGAAATCCAACCCCGACACGGAACACATTCCCGTCATCGTCATCTCGGCCAAGGAACTCAACGCCGACGAGCAAACCCGCCTGGAAAGCCAGACAGACTCCATCTGGCAAAAGGGCGCATTTGCCTCAACAGAACTGGTGGCCCACGTGGTCGATGCCCTCCAAACCGGCAAACCCATCGAGCGGGCAGCGCCGCCGGCCCCGGCCGTTCGCCAGGGCAAGAAAGACAGTATGGTCGCCGCTTTCGATTCCATCGACCAGAACACCAAAAGCATCATCATCATCGACGATAACCCGCTCGATGCGCGCCTGATCCGGCGCATCCTCGAAGCGCAGCGCACCTATGATATTTTTGAGGCGCGCAGCGGGCAAGAGGGCCTGAAGCTCGTCGGCGAACACCGGCCGGACCTGATCGTGCTCGACCTGACGATGCCGGAAATGGACGGCTTCGAGGTCATTGAAACGCTCAAAGCCAGCCCCGACACCAGGGACATCCCGGTGATCATCGTCTCCGCCAAGGAGCTGGCTCCTCAGGAGCGTTTCTGGTTGAGCGACAACATTTCATCGATGTGGCAAAAAGGCTCCCTCACCCGCGAAGGCTTGCTCAGCGATGTGGAAAAAGTGTTAAACGATGATTATGTTGATGTACCGTAAATGAAGAGGACTTTATGCCGGGAAGAAAATGTGTGCTTTACATAGAGGACAACGAAGCCAACAAAATGCTCGTCCACCGCATTTTGGAGGCCAAGGGCTTTCACATACTTCACGCAGAAGACGGCCAGACCGGTTTTGAAATCGCCCGGCGAGAAATGCCCGATTTGATTCTGATGGACATCAGCCTGCCTGGCATGGACGGGCTGGAAGCCACCGGCCTCATCAAGAACACAGAAGCCGTTGCTCACATTCCCGTAATCGCCCTCACCGCCAACGCGATGAAAGGCGATGCCGAAAAGTGTCTCGCTGCCGGTTGCGACGCCTATCTTCAGAAACCCATCGGCGTTAAGGAATTGCTCAACCTGGTCTATCAATATATCGACCAATGATAAATCTGTTTTCAATAGGGACTGTCCGGCTCCTGCGTTTACTGCTTAGTACACTCTTTCGCAAATTCGTGCCGGGGCAACTTGAGCCATCCTGAATGGCAGACCACAAGATAGCCGGTAGTGCTGATGAAATTAACCCACATTTAGTGCCTGGCAGCAAATTGCACTCTCACCAATCTCGGAACGAACTTGTGCAATTCAGGGCTTAGGAGAGATAATGGCCAAGCTGAACTGGTTTCACGCCAACGATAACGACATCGCTTCCCAGGTGCGCCCCAGAATCTCAACGGTAGTCCTGTTAATTAACGGCACCCGGCGTTGGTTTTTATCCCGCCACAGCGATTGGACGCGCTACCCGCAGGCCACAGCAGCTGCTCATCGCCGCGTCAGCCAGCTTTTCTACGATCACGGCATCTCAACCTTGATCCAACCTCTCTTTGGGTTTGATCTATTTGACCGCGGGGAAGACTATTTGCAGTTCGTCCTCAAACACTCGTTGACCGCAATGGCGGATGAAGATTATGCCCTTTGGTATCGAGCGGCCCGCATTCGGGTGAGTTTTTATGGCGCTTGGCGAGAGGCGCTTGCGTCTCTCGGCCTGCCCGAAATCGTTGAGGTGCTGGACGACATCGCGCACTCAACGAGGCAGCACACCGATCGGAATCTGCTCATCGGCCTCTTCGCGGATCGGGCCCTGGATGATATTGTCTCCCTGGCCAAGGGTTGTCAGAGCGGGCAGGACCTGGTTGAGCGTTATTATGGCCTGTCCGTTCCTGCCATCGATTTTGTCGTTGGCTCCGGGCAACCTGCCCTGTGGGACATCCCGCTCTTGGATTTTAACCAGGCCAGCCTCTATTTTTTGAAAGCACCCACCTTCTTCATTACGCGGGAGGTGGTGCGCCGCATTCTGCACGATCATTTGTTTGAACGCCTCCCTGACGACAACGTAGGCGCGTTTTTTCCGCAGAGCCAGAAGTGGAACAGCGAGGAAGTGTTAGGCGTCGGACAACGCACGCCTTTAGGTTGGGTGGCCCAGTAACATCTCAGCTTTCACCGTTCACGGTCTCACCAATTACCGGAGGGCTTCATGTCCCACGCTTTCGACGAATTGTTCTTCGCTCTGCAAGAGCGCCCCAACGCCATCTCAACCTCCGCCTATGATACGGGCTGGCTGGCCTGGTTGATGCCCGCCGCCCGCGACTGGCTGGGCGAGGCCCAGCGCCCGGATGGCAGTTGGGGCGCTGAACTGGAATACTACCACGACCGGGTGCTCTCGACGCTGTCGGCGATCAACGCCCTGGCCGCCACCAGCACCAACGGCCACGACGCTCGCCGCATTGAGCGGGGCATAAAATACCTGGGGCGGGCCGCGCGTCGCCTTTCGCGCGACCCAACGGAAACGGTCGGCTTTGAATTGTTAGCGCCATCGCTGCTGACCGTCGGCCTGGGCTTGGGGTTGGCCCTGGGCGAAGTGGCGGATGCCCTCCAGCCTTACGAGCGCATCCGCCGCCAGAAGCTGGTCCTGATCCCGCCGGAGATGCTGTACAGCCCACAGGCCACCGTGCCCCATTCCCTGGAATTCGTCGGCTTCGATAACCTCGACCACAGCGCCGTGGCCCAACTTCGCTTCGCCAACGGCAGCATTCATTGCTCGCCGGCGGCAACTGCCTTCTGCGAGATAGCCGGCGCACGGTCGCCGGCGGGGCAGGGCTATTTGTCTGCCCTTTTGGAGGATTACCGGGGAGCAGCCCCGACCCTGGCCCCTTTCGACGGGTTTGAGATCACCTGGTCGCTGCTGCCCCTGTACCTTGTGGCGGACCTGCGGCAATTCAAACCCCTGATGCCGGGCTTGCTTCAAAAACTTGAGGGGGGTTGGAGAGCGGAAGGGGCGGGTATGACCCGGGAGTTTCCCACCGATTTGGACAGCACCACCGTGGCCTTCAGCCTGCTCTCATCCCTGGGCCAGACTCCCGATCCAACCGTTTTGGAGGTTTTTGAGGAGGCTGAACACTTCCGTTGCTACCGCTTCGAGCGAAACATATCGCTCGACGCCCACAGCCATCTGGTGATGACCCTGCGCCAGCTCCCCGATTTCCCGCGCCGCGACAACCTGCTGCTGAAGGCGATCAACGTCTTGAGCCGCTACCTGCAATCGGATTTTATCAGCGACAAATGGCACGTCTCGCCCTACTACTCCACGGCTCACGTGGTCATTGCCCTCAGCGGGCTGGTTGATGATTTAATCGAGGATCAGATTTACTGGCTGTGCCACACCCAGCAGCCCGATGGAAGCTGGACGTTCTATCCCGGCTTTCGTCCGGCAGCCGTGGAGGAGACCGCCTGCGCCTTGCTAGGATTGCTGTTCGTCAAAAAGCACGGTGGACCTGCGCCGGGCATCCTGGACGACATCATCAAGCGCGGGATGGAGTATTTGAGCGCGCACTACGACGATCACCGGGCTCTGCCGGACCTGTGGGTGGGCAAGGTGCTGTACCACCCGTTTCACGTCACCCGGGCGGCCTTCCTGGCCACGTTCGAGCTGTACCGGCAGCTCTACCCTACAGAGCGATGATCCGGCCCTCGCCCGTCTCGGGCCGGTACGTCTTCAGGGCCTGCGTATCGCCGGCCAGGACCGTTTTCAGCCCGCGCAGAGTAAAGGGTTTGACCATGTAAAACTCGGCCCCGGCCGTCCGGCTTTGGCGGACCATATCCTGCAAATCGTTGGAGGACAGGACGCCGATCCGCTGGCCCGGGGCCCGGGTTTTCAGCTCACGAATGATCTCCAGCCCCCGGTCCGGAATCCCCTCCAGGCCCATATCGATGAAGATGAAATCAAACGCGCCGGGCTGAAACACCTCCAGGGCTTTCTTCTTGGAGGCGGCCACGGCCAGCGTGTGCTGCCCCAACCGGCGCAGTTGGACCCGGAAAAGATCGGTCAGGGTATCGCTGTCTTCAACCAGAAGAATGTGCATCAATGACTCCTATGAAAATAACCCCCTCCCCTGGCCCCTTCCCGCCGGCGGGGAGGGGTTGGGGTGGGGTGAAGTTTTTGCATTTCGCATCGTAGTCGCGCCTATGGCGCTTCAGCCAGGGGCAGGTTGATGAAAAAGGTGGTGCCGGCGTTCTGCTCGCTGTGGAAGGTGATGGTTCCGCCGTGCAGTTCCACCAGCCCCCGGCTGATGGCCAGCCCCAGGCCGCTGCCGCCCGCTTCCTGCACCACCCGGCGCTCGGAGCGGAAGAAGCGCTCGAAGATGCGCGCCTGCTCCGCTTCGGTGACGCCCACCCCGGTGTCGCTGATTTCGATTTGAACTGCCTCCCTGCTCCGGCGGGCGTTGACGGTGGCCCCGCCCTCGACCGTGTATTTGTAGACATTGGTCAACAGATTGAGCAAGACCTGCACGATCCGGTTTTGATCCAGGTACAGCGAAGGCAAATCCGGCTCAATCTGGACGGTCAGGCTCAAGCCCCGCTTCTCAAATTCGTGCCGGACCGTATCGACCGCGTCCCTAATTATCGGCTCCAGGTCCGTCCACTCGCAATAGAGGGCGATCTCGCCCACCTCCAAGCGGGACATATCGATCAGGTCGTTGGCCAGAACCAGCAGCCGGCTGACGTTGGAGTCGATCACCCCAAGATATTCCCGCCCGCTTTCGGACAGGTTCCCGGCTTCCTGGTCCGCCAGAACGTCCACGAAACCCTTGATGGCAGCCATCGGCGTCCGCAACTCGTGGCTGACGGTGCCCAAAAAGATGGTCTTCATCTTATCCAGTTCGGCCTCGCGGGTCACGTCGCGCAAAACCATCACATTGCTGCCCGACATTTGCCCCTGGTTAAGCTCCCCCAACGAGATCGGGGTGATGTTGGCCGCCACGGTGAGCCGGTTCAACTCGAACTGGATGATGGGCCGCTCCTCAACCTCATTCTCGACTATGTACTCTTCAATATTAGCCAGCGCCGCCGGCTCAACCCCGGCCAAAACTTCGTGCAGCGGCTTGCCGGTCATCTCCTGCCGGGTCAGCCGTCTGGCGGCCGGGTTGGAAATGATGATCCGGTTATCGTTATCGATGACCAGGACGCCGTCGCCAATCGATTCCAAAATGGCCTGGTTGCGGGCCGCCGTGGCGCTTTCCCGGCCTAAGGCCTCGGCCAGTTCCCGGGTCCGCTCCCGCACCCGCTGGTCCAGTTCCTCGTTCAAGATCCGCAATTCTTCGGCCCGTTGCTGAACCTGGGCCAGGGCCTGTTCCAGGGAACGGGAGATCAGCCAGGCAATAAAAGCGATGACCAGCGTGCTCAACAGCGACGGGTAGTTGAAGGCGTAGCTCAGAGTATTGTCGCCCCACACGCCGGCTGAGAACGATTGCAGGATGACGGCGCTATAGACGGCGCTGACGACTACGGCGTAAACAAAACTGTGGACGGGGCCGATCAAAAAGGCGGCCATCATGACCGGAATGGTCAGGGTAACCAGCACCCGGTCCAGAACCTGAATCTCAAACAGGCTAACCGGGGCCAGGGCCAGCATCAGCAGAAACAAATGCCGGGCCACGTTGGGGAAGCGCCGGTGCACGAACCACAAAACGACCAGAAAGCCCAACGAGGCTACATCGGTGACGACGAACAGCAGGGCATCGGGATCGGTCTGGGTTGCCAGCTCGTACAGATTGATGCCCAACAGGCCCAGAACGGGGATGACAATGCCGGCCAGAAAATACTGGAACAGCGTGCCCCGTCGTCTTTCATCTACATCCCGGGATTCGTAGGTTAAGAAGCGTAGCATACCTGCCTCCTGGGGATCTGGTCGCCGGGACTTAGCCTGCGGCCAACTGCCGCCCGACCCAACGCAGCGCTCGATTGCCGGTTGAAAAGGTGACGTAATTATCGTTCTCCAGGTGGAAGCCAAGCCTTTGCTTCAGTTTGTAGGCTCCACTGCCCCCCCGCAGGAAATCAAGCCCATCCTCTATCGCACACCGGATTGCCCGGTAAAGTAACTGAAAATAGACGTACCGCACCCCGTAATCGATGCCCAACGAGGCCAGGAAGGCAGCCCGTCCATCTCCGAGGAGCAGGCCGCAACCGGCCAGCCGGCCCTCGATCCGGGCCGTGATCCAGGTGGCATCGACCCGCCTGGCCTGTTCCAGGATGGCCCGCGCCAGCGGGTTGGGCGGGGAGTTGTGGCGCGCCTCGACGTTGCGGATGAGGGCCAGGGCCGGCTCCAGGTCGGTTACCTCTCGCCGGGACTCCACCTCGACCCCCAGGTCGGCGGCCCGGTTGCAATGCCGCCGGTAATCCTTGCGCATCGATTTGGACAGATGCTTCAGGTAGGCTTCAAACGTCGGCCAGGCCAGGTCCAGCCGGGTTCCGGGATCGGGCAGCGTGGCCGGGCTGAACCCCGGCGGCCAGTCCCCGCCGGCGGCTTCCTGGCTTTGCAGGTAATCAAAGACCAGGAAGGACGCCCGATGCTGCCGGGCCTGTTCCTGGGCCAGCCGGGCAATGGTTTGCAGAGCCGGGCCGCGCTCCACCGAATCGGGCAAAATCAGCCCGGAGGTGTTGGCCAGCGGTGCCCGGCAGACCAGCAGCGGCCAGCGGCGAATCACGGCTTCCACCACCAGGCGCCCGGCCCGGGCCGGGATCGGCAACAGCTCGCGCCGCTTCAACCAGAAGGTGGCCCGGGCCAGCGGCTGGCCGCGCCGGGCCAGGATGATGTAGAGCGGCGTATCGCCGGCCAGAACCGATTCGGCGAAGCGATACCAGCCAAAGCTGGCGAAGGGGCGACCCGCGGCCAGGCGGTCCCAGGCTTCCCGGCCGATTTCGGCCACGCTGTGGGCGATCTGCACCTCAAAGTCGTTTGAAGGCAACGTGTCGCTCCTTGCTTCGCAACCGGTCAAAGTTGAAGTCGGCGCAGGCTGTCAAAGCATCGGCGTGCGTTTGGGTCAGGGTCAGTTTGTGGATCGCGGTGCCCAGATGGCCGGCAATGGCCCTGACCAGACCGGCCGTTTCGCGGCTGGCCCAAAAGGTCGTGGCCGGAAACAGGCCCACCGCCATCTCCCCGGACCGGCGCCCGGCGCTGGCGAAGGCGAAGCCGGCCTCCCGGCCCTCGCAGACCAGGGCCAGATATTTGCCGCGCGGCAGGTATTCCCACTTGAGCAGGCGGGCGGCAATTTCGACCGCCTCCGGCCCGGCCACCTGCTCCACCTCGTACAGCCGCCAGCGTTGCCAGGCTTGTTGCGCCTCGGATTTGGGCAGCGGCCTGACCTCCAGCCCGTTCGCGGGCCGGGGCCAGGCGGGCAACGGGCCGAGGGCCAGATCGGTCGTGGCCAGCCCCAACAACCGCCCGCCGCACAGCTCGACCAGGCGGTGTACCGGCGCGTTGCCGGCGGACATGGCCGCCACCAGGGCCGTGCAGCGGCGGCGTCTGGCCAGGTCTTCCAGAAAGGTGGCTGCCTGCTGGCCGAGACCGCGCTGCTGGTAGCCCGGAAACAGCCCCAGGCCAAAGACGAAGGCCAGCCCATCCTGGTGGGCCACCGATAGCAATCCGGCTCGCTGGCCGGCCACTTCAAGAAAGAAGCTGTCAGAACGGAAGAAGGTCAGCAGCAGGTAAACGTACGCCCGCAGGCTGAACCAGGTCCAGGGACGGGCCAGGATGCGGTCGGCCAGCGGGTCGTGGCCCTGCATCAGGCCCAGGTTGAGGCGAATGAAATCAACCGCCTGCCAGCCGCGAATCGGGATGAACTCCGCTTTTACGTCTACGGTATCAATTGACACAGACCTCGACACCCATCTCTGTCTATGTTACAATCTTACAAGGTTCGGAGCGATTCCGCAAGAGGAGTTTGGTCCAATGCCACCCGCCATCGAAATCAGCGGGCTCACCAAAATCTACCAGGTCAAGGAACGCCGGGGCCTGTGGCGCAGCCGGAAACGAGAGATCGTTGCCCTGGACAGGGTTGCTCTAACGGTCCGGCGGGGCGAGCTGTTCGGCCTGCTGGGGCCGAACGGGGCCGGCAAAACAACGCTGATCAAGTGCCTGACCACCCTCCTGATCCCGACCGCCGGAACGGTCCGGGTCAACGGCTTTGTCGTCGGCCAGGAGGACGACCGGGTCCGGGCCTCGATAGGCTGCCTGCTCAACGGCGAGCGCGAGCTTTACTGGAAGCTGACCGGGCGCGAGAACCTGGCCTATTTTGGCGCGCTCTACTACCTGCCGCCGGCCCAGATCGAGCGCCGCATCGCCGAGTTGACCGAGCTCCTGGGCCTGGAGCCGCTGCTGGACCGCCCGGTCGAAACCTTCTCCTCCGGCCAGAAAATGAAACTGGCTTTCGCCAAAGCCCTGGTCAACCGGGCCCCGCTCCTCGTCCTGGACGAGCCGGCCAACGCCCTGGACGTGCCCTCCGCCCGCGAGCTGCGCCGCATCATCAAGAACATCCACGCCGAAGGCCGGACGACCATCCTCTACACCAGCCACCAGATGGCCGAGGTCGAGGAGTTGTGCCGGCGGGTGGCCATCGTCGACCGGGGCCAGGTCATCGCCGAGGGCACGGTTGATGGCCTGAAGGCCGGGCTGGACCGGAGCCGGGTTATCAAAATTGAGGGCGCGATCCCGGCCGGGGCGCTGGCCGCCGCCCGGGAGTTGGCCGGGGTGGTCGAGATCGGCGTCGCCGAAAGCGATGGCCTGACCCGGCTGTCGGTCGTCACGGCGCAGCCGCGGCGCACGCTGCCGCCGTTGATCCAGACCCTGTTGAACCATAATGCCAGCCTCGAGTACGTGGCGCCGGCCACCGTCACCCTGGAGGATGTCTTTCTGGCCAAAACGGGCCGCACCCTGGCTGAGGACACGGCCCAGGGCTGACCGGCGGCGGGCGGCGTTATCCGATCCATTCTATCAAATGGCGCGGCGCGAGGGAATACAGGGTTTCCCTGACATTGATGCCTTGGATATTAGGTATTGGTTACTGGTAATTATCGCCAATAACCAATACCTGATACCCGATTACCTGGCCTGGGGCTTCTGGCCGGAGTAGTTACCACTCCAGTCTTTGTTTTGTACCAGGAGAAATATAATGCCTTCGCCCTTTCCCGGAATGGACCCTTATTTGGAACAGCCCGATTTGTGGCCCGAAGTTCACGCCCGGCTGATCGTCGCCATCGCCGATGCGTTGGGACCTCTGCTGCGGCCAAAGTATCGAATTGCCGTGGAACGGCGCATTTACAAAGTGCGCCTCGAGGCGAAGGAGTACCTCGGCCGGCCGGACGTGGCTGCTTTGCAGGCGCGCGAGGCCCAGGTGGATTACCGGACTTCTTCTCCGGCGCTGGCCAGGCCGGTGGCGGTCCTTGTCCCAATGTTTGAGGAGGTGCGCGAAAGTTACCTGGAAGTGCGCAGCGTGCCCGAAGGTGAAGTGATCGCCGTGATCGAGGTTCTGTCCCCCACGAATAAGCGCCCCGGCGCGGGCCGCCAGCAGTACGAGCAAAAACGCCAGCGCGTGCTCGATTCAAAAACCCACCTGGTGGAGATAGATTTGTTGCGTGATGGCCAGCCAATGCCCTTCAGCCCCCTGGCCGGCCCAGAGCTGGAAAGCATAGGCGATTACCGCATTCTCGTCAGCCGCGCCCGGCGTCGCCCCTACGCCGATCTTTTCCCCTTCAACCTGGCCGACCGAATCCCTGTTTTCTTGCTCCCGCTCCGCTCGCCCGAAGAGGAGCCGCCCCTGGATGTCGGCCGTTTGCTGCACGAACTGTATGATCGCGCCGGCTACGATCTATCTCTGGATTACAGCCTGGACACTGTACCCCCCCTGAGCGAAGCGCAAAGAGCCTGGGCGAACAAACTCCTGGGCGAAAAGGATGAGGGAACAGGCCGGTGATGGCCTCGGACCCTCTGCGCGTTTTGGCCGTGACGGCCGGCTTGCACCTGCGGCTGTTGCTGCGCCAGTCTGGGGCGCGCCTGGGCGATATTTTGATGCCCTCCGCCGTGGCCCTGGCCCCCATCCTGTTGGGCCGGGTCGTGGGCGGAACGGAGGCCGGGGCCGCCTTTGCCGGGCAGGTGGGCAGCCCGGACTTCGCCGGCTTTCTGCTGATCGGCGGCGGGGCGTTCTTCCTGGTCACCCGCTCGCTGTGGGGCTTGGGCAGTTGGCTGCGCGATGAGGCCGGGCGCGGCACGCTGGAAAGCCTGTATTTGACCCCGGCGGCCAAGAGCGCCGTCCTGGCCGGGGTGGCCCTGGCTTTTAGCGGCTATTCGGCCCTGATGTTTGTCCTGGCAGTCGCCCTCGGCAACCTGCTGTTTCAAGCCACCCTGGGCGGCGGCAACCTCCTCCTGGCTCTGGCCTTCCTGCTGGTCGGGCTGCCGCCCCTCTACGGCCTGAGCCTGCTGTACGGGGCGCTGGTGCTGCGCCTGAAGGAGGCCGACGCCTTCCTGCAACTGGCCCAATGGATCGCCACCTTGCTGATGGGCGTCTATTTTCCGGTCAGTCTGCTGCCTGCCTTCCTGCGCCTCCTGGCCTGGCTTTTCCCCCCGGCCTGGCTGACCCAAGGCGTGCGGGGCGCGCTGCTGGGCCTGCCCTTTCTGAGCGGGGCCTGGCCGGCCGACCTGGCCGTCCTGGCCGGCTACTGCCTGCTGGCACCGCTGCTTGGCTACCTGGTATTTGCCCGCGCCGAGAGATCGCTGCGGGCCGGGGCCGGAATAGGAGGGGTTTGATGCCGGGCCGTCTGGCCAGAAACTGGCCTTTGCTGGGGGCGATGCTCAAACAGCAGTGGCTTTTGCTCAGCCGCTACCCGGTCAACCTGATCGCCAATTTCAGTCTGGTCCTGGTTGGGGTCGTCGGCCTGACCGTGGCCGTCTCGTTGTTTGCCCCAGCCGAGGCCGGGGCCGCCCTCGACTTTGGCCGCCTGGCATTGTACGGGTTTGCGATTTACCTCTTTCTCAGCGGCAGCCTGTGGACGATTGGTCTGGGCGTGCAGCGGGAGCGGTTGCAGGGTACGCTGGAGAGCCTGTACCTCAGCCCGGCCCCCCGGCCCCTGAGCCTGGCTGCGCGGGCCTTGCTCGGTTGGGGCTGGACGGCGGTGGCGGCGGCCATCGGGCTGGGTATCGCCCAGGCCATCATCGGCCGGGTTCCCTTCCACCAGCCGGGGCTGGCCCTGCTGATTCTGGCCGGGATTCTGGGCCAGTTCCTGGGGCTGGGTCTCGTTCTGGCCGGGCTGGGGTTGCTGCTCGGCGAGAGCGTGGAGCTATTGAGCAACCTGCTCGAATTTGGACTGCTGGCCCTGTGCGCCTTCTTCTTCCCCTTCAGCGTGCTGCCGGCCCCGGTTCAGGTCATTTCCCGCCTGATCCCGCTCAGCTACGCGGTCGATGCCTTCCGGACGGCGCTGCTGGGCTTTCCGAGCGGCTATCCGGAGCTGGGGTCGTTTGGGGTGGAACTGGCCCTGGTCCTGGCGGCGGGCCTGTTAGCGCCGGTGGCGGGATACGGCCTGTACGCCCTGGCCGAACGGCGGCTAAG
>JBHHXL010000105.1:0-13396 GCA_046757065.1 Anaerolineae bacterium | reverse complement strand
TTTTTGCTTCGCTGGTAGATCGGGCGAGTTGAGGATCGCCCTTGTAAAATAATGTAACGCTCGAGGAACCTTATGGCTCATTCCTACAAATCCTGGCCGTTCAAGGAAGCCCAAACGCTGCGAAAGCGGTTCGCCGCGCAACCGGCCACGGCGGTAACGTTTGAAACCGGTTTCGGCCCCAGCGGCCTGCCCCACATCGGCACCTTTGCGGAGGTGGCCCGCACAACCTGGGTGCGGCACACCTTTGAATTCCTGGCCGGTTGGCCGACGCGCCTGATCGCCTTCAGCGACGATATGGACGGCTTGCGCAAGGTCCCGCTCAATATACCCCGGCAGGAGATGCTGACCGAACATCTGGGCAAACCGCTGTGCCATATCCCGGACCCCTTTGGCTGCTGTCAGAGTTACAGCGGGCATATGAATAACAAGTTGCAGGAATTTCTGGACGCTTATAATTTTGACTACCAGTTTCAAAGCTCTTATGAAGCCTACACCCGGGGCGATTTCGATGAGGGCTTAAGCATCCTGCTGCAAAAGGCGGAGGAGGTGCGGGCCATCATCCTGCCAACCCTGAGCGAGGATAAGCGGGCCGATTGGTCCCCCTTCTTCCCCATCTGCGAAAATTGCGGCCGGATTTACAGCACCCAGGTGGTTGGCTACCACCCAGAAGACAACACCATCGCCTACGTCTGCAACCGCGCCGTGGGGTCCGCGCCGGGCTGCGGCCACCGCGCCAGGACCTCGATCTTTGGCGGCAAGGTCAAGGTTGGCTGGAAGGTCGATTGGGCCTTGCGCTGGTACTCCTACGACGTGGCCTACGAGATGTACGGCAAGGACCTGATCGAGTCGGCCAAGCTTTCGGGCAAGATCGAGCGCCTGATGGGTAAGCAACCGCCCAACGGCTTCTTCTACGAGATGTTCCTGGACGAGGAAGGCCGTAAGATCTCCAAGAGCGTGGGCAAGGGGCTGACCGTGGACTCGTGGGTGACCTACGCCCCCCTGGAATCACTGCTGCACTATCTGTTCCAAAACCCCAAGCGGGCCAAGCGTCTCTTCTGGGACATTGTGCCCAAGTCGGTCGATGACTACCTGGCCGAGCTGCGCCGCTACCCCTCGCTGGCGACGGAAAAGCAGCCCGACACGGCGGTCTGGCACATCTTCGAGCGGGGTGAAAGCGTTCCCACCTACAATACGTCGATCAATTTCTCGTTGATCAACAACCTCGTTTCGGCCCTGGGCGCGGACGACACCGACTTGATTTTGGAATATTTGCTGCGCTACGATCCGGGGGCCAAAGACCACCGGGAAACCGTGCGAGATTTGGTTCAAAAGAGCGTCAACTACTACCGCGATTTCATCCTGCCCGGCAAGCACTACCGCCCACCCACCGGCCAGGAGCGCCAGTGGTTGCAGAACCTGCGCCAGGAACTGGCGGCCTACGAGGGGGACGATGAGAAGGAATTGCAATCGCTGCCCTTCGACGTGGCCCGCGCCTTCGAGGTGGCGCCGGGCGACTTCTTCAAGAGCTTTTACGAGGTGCTGCTGGGGCAGGAACGCGGCCCGCGCTTCGGCACTTTCGCCCGTCTGCTGGGCAAGGATCGAATGTTGGACATGCTGGATGCCGCGCTCGAACAATAACGGGCCACGGCAAGGAAGGGTCCTGTGTCGTATCCGCTCTACGTAGCTTTTGTCTGGCATATGCACCAACCCTATTACAAGGATTTCACCACGGGCGAGTACATCCTGCCCTGGGCGCGCCTGCACGGGGCAAAAAGCTACATGCATATGGTTGACGCGCTGGCTCAATACCCGGACATCAAAGCCACCTTCAACTTCGTGCCCTCCCTGGTGGACCAGCTCGACGAGTACGCCAGCGGCCAGGCCATCGATTACGCCTTGAAACTCAGCCGGCAAGATGACTGGAGCCTGGCCGAAAAAGAATACCTCCTCTCCTTTTTCTTCAGCATCAACTGGGACCGGATTGTGCGGCGCTACCCGCGTTACCGCCAGTTGCTCGACCTGCGCCACCAGACCCAGGGGCAGGCCGGCCTGCTGGGTGATGACTTCTACTACGACCTTATCGCCTGGTTCAATCTGGCCTGGATCGATCCGACGGCTCTGGAAAACGATCCCGAACTCAGCGCCCTGGTCGAAAAAGACCGGGGCTTCACCCGGGCCGACATCGACCTCATCCTGGAGAAGCAGCGGCAGGTTATCGCCCAGGTCCTGCCCCGCTACCAGGAACTTTACCAGCGCGGCCAGATCGAGCTTATGGTATCGCCCTACTATCACCCCATTCTGCCCTTGCTGATCAGCAGCGATCTGGCCCGGCGCGCCAGCCCTGGCCTGGCGATGCCGGCCACCCTGTTCCAACACGGGGAGGATGCGCTGGAGCAAATTCGGCGGGCGGTGCGCACCCATACCCAGCGTTTCGGCGTCGCCCCGAAGGGCATGTGGCCCAGCGAAGGCTCGGTTAGCCCCGAACAATTGCCCCTGATGGTCCGCAACAACATTCGCTGGTTTGCCACCGACGAGGCCATTCTGGGCCGCTCGACCGGCTACTGGCTTGACCGCGACGCCTACGGCCACCTCAACACCCCCTCAGATTTGTACCAGCCTTATTGGGTTTGCGTGGACGGGGACTGTGAGGCCATTGCCGCCATCTTTCGCGATCACACGCTGTCGGATCGGATTGGTTTTGTTTACCAGGATACGAGCGGGCGCGAGGGCGCAGAGGACCTGATCCACCGCCTGCAGGTGGCCCGGCAACGCCTGGGGGATGGCGAGCCTTATCTGGTGTCGATTATCCTCGACGGAGAAAATTGCTGGGAAAGCTACCCCGATTTTGGCCGCCCCTTCCTGCACCACCTCTACCGGCGTCTCGGCCAGGAGGAGGGCCTGCAAACCACCACCGTCTCCGCTTACCTGGAACAGTTCCCCCCCCGGCGCACCGTTCACCACCTGGCCACGGGCAGCTGGATCGGCGGCAACCTGGAAACCTGGATCGGCGAGGCCGAGCAGAATCGGGCCTGGGAGTTGTTGGGGCGCGTGCGGGATGACCTGGTCCGCTGGCAAAACAGCCATCTCGATGCCAGCTTCGATGTCCTGTCCGATGCCTGGCGGCAGGTTTACATCGCCGAGGGCAGCGATTGGTTCTGGTGGTACTACTCTCGCAACAACAGCGGGCAGGATCATTTCTTCGACCAGACCTTTCGCGAACACCTCTCCGCCGTTTACTTCACCATCGGCCATCCGGTCCCGGCCTGGCTAACCGAGCCGATCACCGGCCTGACGTCACGCCAGGATGTTCGCCAGACCAGCGGTTACATCACGCCGCACCTGACCGCCGCCGCCGACGCCACCCTGGATTGGACCGGCGCCGGTTACGTAGACAACACTGGCTCCAGCGGAACGATGCAGCGCGCCGAGGAGCTGGTGCTGCGCCGTCTGTACTTCGGCTACAATCCAACCGAGCTTTACTTCCGCCTGGAAAGCCGCCAGGCGCTGGCCTCCTACGACGTCAGCCTTTTCCTGGTGGTGACCCCGGCCGGCCAGGCCGTTGAGCAACTGGCCTTACCGTCGATTGAGGACCTGCCGGCACGTCCCCCCTTCGGCGCGAACTGGCGCGTCGATTTTCGGCCGGGGCAATCCTGCCTGTTGCGTTTCATCGCTGAGCGCGGCTGGGTGGACAGCCAGACCACACTCCTGTGCGCCTCCGGCGAGCGGGTGTGGGAGATGCGCGTCCCCCGCCAGGCCCTCGGCTTGAAAGATAATGATTTAATCAGCGTTGGCGCAGCCATTTTCCGCGAGGGCAACCTGGTAGAACAACTGCCCGGCGAGGCTGCGCATCGCTTTGAATTGAAAGTAGTGGGGTAATCGATGCTTCCAACAAAAATCGTTGTCATCGGCGCGGGCAGCGCCAGTTTTGGCCTGAACACATTGACGGCCTTGCTGGCCAGCCACAAACTCCGGGGCAGCCAACTGGCCCTGGTCGATTCAAACGCCGATTCCCTGGCCGCCGTCACCAGCCTGGCCCATCGCCTGAACCGCGAGTGGCAGGCGGACATGCAGATCACGTCTCACCCGCATCATAGCGAAGCGTTGGATAACGCCGAGTTTGTGGTCAATTCCCTCGAGGTGCAGCCGCGTGAAGCCCTGTGGCGGATGGATTACGAAATCCCCTTAAAATATGGGGTGCGCCAGCCCTACGCCGAGAACGGCGGGCCGGGTGGCTTCGCCCACGCCGCGCGGAACATCGGGCCGGTCATAGACATCGTCAGGGCAATGGAACGACAATGCCCCGAAGCCTGGTTCATCAACTACACCAACCCTATGATCCGCATCTGCGACGCGGTCCATCGCTATAGCTCCATCCGGGTGGTCGGTCTATGCCATCAGATTCACGCCGGCTACGCCATCGTCGGCCAGGTGTTGGCCTCCGATCTGGGCCTGGAACGCATCCCCGAGTTTACCAGCACCAACGCCGACCCCAACGTCTATCCCTATTCGAATCAGATGGCCCGCCAGGCCCACCAGGTGCTTGACATCAAATCGGCCGGCCTCAACCACTTCATCTGGATGCTCGATGTGCGCGACAGGCGCACCGGGCAGGATATGTACCCCCTGTTTGCCGAACGGCTGGCCGCATACGATCCCGCCTTTGAGCCCCTCTCGCGTCGAGTCTTTGAATTGTTCGGGCTGTTCCCGCTGCCGGGCGACTCCCACCTGGGCGAATACCTGCCCTGGATGAGCGACCCCCGCACCCGGCCCTGGGAAGCATTCAACCTTTACCTGTACGAGTGGGAAGCGCGGGCCGAAGACCGCCAGCGCAAGCTGGAGCGCATTCGCGAGATGGGTCGAGGCTCGGCCTCAATTGACCATCTGCACGGAGCCGACAGCGAAGGCGCGCTGGAGATCATCGAAAACATTGCCGGGGCCAGCGTCCACTATCACCTGGCCGTGAATATTCCCAACGACGGCCTGATCGGCAATCTGCCCTCGGACGCCATCGTCGAAGTCCCCGCCGTCTTCAGCGGGGCAGGCATCCAGGGGCTGGCGATGGGCGAACTCCCCGGCCCCATCGCCGAACTCTTGCGGCGCGAAGTGACTGTAGCCCAACTGGGCGTCGATGCCGCCATCACCGGCGACCGCCAGGCAGCGTTGCAATGTCTGCTCCTGGACCCGGTCATCACCGACATCGATCTGGCCCGGCGTATCCTGGATGACTACCTGGAAGCGTACCGGGAGCATCTGCCCCAGTTTTGGCGTTAAGGCCCACGACGCCTTTCCCAAAGGGTGCGCCCAAATTTTTTGGAAAGCACCGGGGGGACGCGAAGCGGGGGGACACACTCCCTTCGGTCGGACACACCCTTCCCAAAAGGGTCTGTCCCGAATTTTAGGTGCGACGCACTTACAATAAGCTGTTGGCTCGAAAATCCCCCCCGTACCATTAGATCTGTCCGTTGACATGCACGTCAGAAGTGCGTCGCACCTAATTCGCCTAAAATTTGGGACACACCCTTTCCAAAAATCAATTTTGACAAAATCTGCGAGAATGGGTATAATGTAAAATCGTCGTCACGCGCCTTCAATCTCTCAAGCAAAGGAAGTTCACGGTCTGGGGTATGTACATCTCCTCGAGGCGGTGCTGGAGCAGGCCAGCGACAAGATGACAGTTTTTCTCAGGTTGTCATTTGCACGCAAACAGATTTTCATCGCTCGGTTTAGCGCCATCATCGCTTTTTAAGGTGCCGCTCATTTTCAGTTCCAAGGTAGCTGTCCGCGAATAACCTGGTACTTTTCCCAAGAAACATCCCGCAAAAAACGGAAGTTATCTCTGGACAATCGCAAAGTTTCGTACCCGTCACACATCCAGAAGTCAATTATTGAAAAGCTTGTTGTTTGAGAAATAACGGAACGCCCAGTTGCGTTCCTGTATTGTCGGCGAAATGCGCTCAAAAGGAGAAAGAAACGAATGTCGTATAGAGTAGGGCCTAAAAACTATGCGCGCATACCGGACGTGTTAGCGCTACCTACGCTCATTGAGGTTCAATTAAAATCGTTTCACTGGTTTCGCAAGGAGGGGCTGAAGGAACTCTTCGATGAGATTTCCCCCATTATCAGCTTTAACAAAAATCTGGAACTTCATTTTTTGGACTACCGCTTTGATAACCCCCGCTACGATGAAGAAGAATGCCGGGAATTGGACATCACCTATGCCAGCCCGCTCTGGGTCAATGTGCGCCTGGTCAACAAAGAAACCGGCGAGATTCAAGAGCAGGAAGTGTTCATGGGCGATTTCCCGCTGATGACCGACAATGGCACCTTTGTCATCAACGGCGCTGAGCGGGTGGTGGTTTCCCAGCTTATCCGCTCGCCGGGCGCCTATTTCACGGGCGACGAAGACCGGGCCACCGGACGTCTGCTATCCTTCGCCAAACTCATCCCCAATCGAGGGGCGTGGTTGGAGTTTGAAACTTCCAAGCGCGATGTCATTTCGGTCAAAGTGGATCGCAAGCGCAAGCTGCCGGTGACGATCCTGTTACGCTCCATCGGCTACGGCAGCGATGAAGAGCTTTTGGAGCTGTTTGCGGATGTGGATAACGCCCCCGACCATTCTTTCATTGAAACCACCATTGAGCGCGATCCAACCAAGTCCGTCGATGAAGCGCTCCTCGAATTCTATAAGAAACTTCGGCCCGGCGACCCGCCGACGCTCGACAACGCCAAGAACTTCTTAACCTCCCTGTTCTTCTCGCCCCGGCGGTATGACCTGGGCAAGGTGGGTCGCTATAAGCTCAACCGGCGCTTACACACTGACCTGCCCCTCGAAGACCGCCCTGAGCAACGAACGCTGATCAAGGAAGATTTAGTCAAGGTCGTGGCCCGCATGATCCGGATTAACAACGAGCAGGAATTCCCCGATGACATCGATCACCTGGGGAATCGCCGGGTAAAGACCGTGGGCGAGTTAATTCAGAACCAGTTGCGGATTGGCCTGCTGCGTATGGAGCGCGTGGTCCGCGAACGGATGTCCATTCGCGATCCGGAGCAAATCACGCCGATGTCGCTCATCAACATCCGGCCGGTGGTGGCCGCCACGCGCGAGTTCTTTGGCGGCAGCCAACTCTCGCAATTTATGGACCAAACCAACCCGCTGGCCGAATTGACTAACAAGCGCACCTTGAGCGCCCTGGGGCCCGGCGGGCTGCGCCGCGAGCGGGCCGGCTTCGATGTACGCGACGTACACCACAGCCACTACGGCCGCATCTGCCCCATCGAAACGCCCGAAGGCCCCAACATCGGCTTGATTGGCCGCCTGGCCACCTTTGCCCGGGTCAACGATTACGGCTTCATTGAAACCCCCTACCGCAAAGTGCTGCGAGCTGTGCCCGTGACCGATGTTGACGCCCTGGTCGGCCAGACGCTGCGCGAGGAGGTGGTCGATCCCGAATCGGGCCAGGTGGTGGCCGAATCGGGTACGGTGATCGACGAGGACCTGGCGATCAAGATCAGCAACCTGAACCTGGACGGCGTGGTGCGAATTCGCCCGGTGGTAACGGATCAGATCGAGTATCTGTCTGCCGATGATGAGGATGGCTTTACCATCGCCCAGGCCAACGTCCTTCTGGACGAAAAGCACCACTTTGCCGAGGAACGGGTCAGCGTCCGCCGCCACCAGAACCTGACGATTGAAGATGTGAGCCAGGTGGACTATATGGACGTTTCGCCCAAGCAGATCGTCGGCATCAGCGCCGCCCTGATCCCTTTCCTGGAGCACGATGATGCCAACCGGGCCTTGATGGGCTCCAATATGCAACGTCAGGCGGTGCCACTTATCCGGCCAGAGGCCCCCATCGTCGGCACGGGGATAGAGTACCAGGCCGCTATAGACTCCGGCCAGGTTGTGATAGCCGAGCACCCAGGCGAGGTGATTAGCGTCACCGGACGGGCCATCATCGTCCGGCACGAGGACGGCACCGAGTACGAATATCCATTGCGTAAGTTCAACCGCTCCAACCAATCGACCTGCATCGACCAGCGCCCGGTGGTGGCCAAGGGCGACCGGGTGAAGGAAGGAACCGTCCTGGCCGATTCCACCTCCACCGAGTTTGGCGAGCTGGCCCTCGGCCAGAATGTGCTGGCCGCCTACCTGAGTTGGGATGGCGGCAATTACGAAGACGCCATTCTCATCAGCGAAGAGTTGGTGCGCGAGGACAAGTTCACCTCGATCCACATCGAAAAACACGAGGTTGAAGCGCGAGATACCAAGCTTGGCCCGGAGGAAATCACCCGCGACATCCCCAATGTCGGCGAGGATGCCTTGAAAGATTTGGATGAAGGCGGCGTGGTCCGGGTCGGCGCGGAAGTCGGCCCCGGCGATATCCTGGTGGGCAAGATCACGCCCAAAGGAGAAACCGAACTGACGCCCGAAGAGAAACTGCTGCGGGCCATCTTCGGCGAGAAGGCTCGCGAGGTGAAAGACTCCAGCCTGCGCCTGCCGCACGGCGATAAGGGGATTGTGGTCGATGTCCGCGAGTTTTCGCGGGACGAGCATCGCGACCTGTCGGCCAGTGTGGACAAGATGGTGCGGGTCATGATCGCCCAACGCCGCAAAATTACCGTGGGCGACAAAATGGCCGGGCGGCACGGCAATAAGGGGGTCATCTCCCGGGTCGTGCCGGTGGAAGATATGCCCTACCTGGAGGACGGCACGCCGGTTCAAGTGATTCTCAACCCGCTGGGGGTGCCGGCTCGAATGAACATCGGGCAGATTCTGGAAGCGCACCTGGGCTGGTCGGTATCTCGCCTGGGGTTCCGGGCCATCACGTCAGTCTTTGACGGCGCGCACGAGGACGAAATCGCCGCCGAGCTGGCTCGCGCCTGGCTCATCGACCGGGCCTGGGAGCTGGTCGGCCGGAAAGCCTGGGACTGGGTGGCCGAACAAGGCTACGAGGAAGAAGACCTGCTCGATGACAACGAGGCCCGCCTGTTATACATCCTCGATTGGCTGGGTGACAAGGGCTACGACGAAGAGGAATTGGCGATGAACCTGAACGCAGCCCGCCGGGGCGTCTTGCGCGAATGGTTGCGGGAACGGGGGTATGACCCGGAATTCCTGCTGGCCTTCGAAGGGGAACGCCGCGCTGAGGATATTGCCGTGCCCGCTCGCGAGGCCGTGCGTCTGGTCTGCCTGCGGGAATGGTTGGTGGAAATGAAGGAACGGGCCGCTACTGCCCCCGAGAGTCGCGGTTACTCAATCCTGGAGGATGTCGATCCGCTTGCGCTCAAGGATGAGGAGCTGGACGCGACGGCTCTCAAAATCAGCCGCAGCACCGACGTTCCGCTTCCCACCTCCGGCAAAATGACTTTGTACGATGGAAAAACCGGCGAACCTTTCGATAAGCCGGTGACCGTGGGTATGATCACCATTATGAAACTGGCTCACCTGGTGGAAGACAAGGTTCACGCCCGCTCCACGGGGCCGTACAGCCTGGTAACCCAACAGCCGCTGGGCGGTAAAGCTCAATTCGGCGGCCAGCGCTTTGGCGAGATGGAAGTTTGGGCCCTGGAGGCCTACGGCGCTGCCCACACCCTCCAGGAAATGCTGACCGTCAAAAGCGATGATGTCATCGGCCGGGTTAGCACCTACGAGGCAATTGTGAAGGGCGAGCCAATTCAAGACCCCGGTGTGCCGGAGAGCTTCCGCGTTTTGGTCAAGGAATTGCAATCGCTCGGCCTATCGGTAGAAGTCATCTCGGATAGCGATGAACGTATGACCTTTGGCAAGGATGATCAGAAGGAGCGCCTGCCCAAATTGGGGTTGGGGCTTGGTATCCCTGGCGGGATTCGTTAACGCCAAAAACTGGTTTCGGATTTGACAAAGATCGGGAAACATGTTACCATCATCCTTCGTGAGTTTAGGGCAGGTTAAACCTGCCAACGGGGAAGCGTAAAGAAGTGGAACCGGCTCACCGCATACAGTGCGATAGAGCACGAGGCCATTGGAGAAGGAATATCTTTCCAATGGCCTCGTGTAGTGAAGAAAACTTGTAGGTCCATAGTCGAAGCGCATGCATTTCAGCCGCACAGCTCTAACAACCTGAAAGAGGGGTTCCTTTGCCTACCATTAATCAACTTGTTCGCAAGGGTCGTAAATTCAAGAAGTCGAAGAGTAAGGCCCCGGCCCTGCGCTTTACTTACAACGCGTTGAAGGGGCGTATGCAACCTGCCAAGGGGTCCCCGCAAAAGCGGGGGGTGTGCACTCAGGTGCGGACGATGACTCCCAAAAAGCCAAACTCGGCCTTGCGGAAAATCGCCCGCGTGCGCCTGAGCAACGGCATCGAAGTGACGGCCTACATCCCCGGCGAAGGCCACGGATTGCAAGAACACTCCGTGGTGTTAGTGCGAGGCGGGCGGGTTAAGGACCTGCCTGGTGTGCGCTATCACATTGTGCGTGGCGCCCTGGATAGTGACGGCGTTGATGGTCGCAAGCGCGCTCGATCCAAGTATGGCGCTAAACGACCGAAACGATAGGGTTGAGTAACAGGCTGAAATAGCCTTAGCTACACAGGATGATGGGAGCGATCCATGCGACGGAATCGAGCGCCGGAACGGGCGATTCGACCGGATGAAAAACACAATAGTGAGCTGCTATCTCGCTTCATCAATAAAGTGATGCTCAACGGCAAAAAGAGTTTGGCCACGAGAATTGTGTACGATGCGCTGGATTTAATTGAACAGCGTTCGAAGAAACCTGGCTTTGAGGTTTTTGAGCAGGCCGTGAAAAATGCGACGCCCCTGTTGGAGGTTCGCCCGCGCCGCGTGGGCGGGGCCACCTACCAGATTCCCATCGAGGTGCGACCGGCCCGCCGCACCAGCCTGGCCCTGCGCTGGCTGGTACAGAGTTCCCGGGCGCGCCACGGCAAATCGATGGCCGAGAAGCTGGCTGCCGAGCTAATGGATGCGGCCTCCGGCCAGGGCGAAACGATTAAAAGAAAAGATAACACCCATCGTATGGCCGAAGCCAACCGGGCCTTCGCCCACTATCGATGGTAGCCATTTTGTTTTGACAGAGCGCCCTTTTGGGTAAGGGTGCTCCCCAATATTTATTGCTACTGACTTATCCGTAATTCAAGTCCAAGACTCTTGCCAGCTAAATCGGCGGGGTTTTGGACTTTGAATCTGTGTTGATAGATTGTAGAGATTTATGACGCGCCAATATCCTTTAGAGCGCACCCGAAATATCGGAATTATCGCCCATATTGATGCCGGTAAAACGACAACGACCGAGCGGATCCTTTTCTATACCCAGAAGATCCATCGCATTGGCGAAGTGCACGACGGCGCGGCGACAATGGATTGGATGGAGCAAGAGCGCGAACGCGGCATCACCATTACCGCGGCGGCTACCACTTGCTACTGGGCCGACCATCAGATCAACATCATCGACACGCCGGGGCACATCGATTTCACCGCAGAGGTACAACGCTCCTTGCGCGTCCTTGATGGGGGCGTCGTCGTTTTTGATGCGGTGGCGGGCGTGGAACCGCAGTCTGAAACGGTCTGGCGTCAGGCCGACCGGTTCAGCGTGCCCAGAATATGCTTTGTGAACAAAATGGACCGTGTCGGGGCCGATTTTAACCGGACCGTCGATATGATCGTTGACCGGCTTGGCGCTAAACCGGTGCCAATCCAGATGCCCATCGGCGCGGAGGGCAACTATCAGGGCCTGATCGACCTGATCGAGATGAAGGCCGTTTTCTACCTGGATGACCTGGGTACGAAATCGGCGGAGCAACCGATTCCCGATGAATTGTTGGATGAAGCGCAACGGCTGCACGAAAACCTGGTGGAAAAGGTGGCCGAATCAGATGATGACCTGACGGTGAAGTTCCTGGAAGGGGAGGAGATCACGTCCTCCGAAATCCGGTCGGCCTTGCGCAAGGCCACGCTGTCGGGCGCGCTGGTGCCGGTGCTATGCGGCTCGGCCTTGAAGAACAAAGGGGTGCAACGCCTGCTCGATGCCGTGGTGACCTATCTGCCGTCGCCGTTGGAAGTGCCTCCCAAGCAAGCCACCAGCACCAAGAACGGAGCCGAGGTGCTAATCAGTCCGGATGAGAAAGATCCGTTCACGGCCCTGGTCTTCAAAATCGTCACCGACCCTTACGTGGGGCGTCTGGCCTACATCCGGGTATATTCGGGCGGCATCAACGCCGGTTCGCGGACGTACAATGCCTCCAAAGGCAAGAAAGAACGCATCGGCCGTTTGTTGCAAATGCACGCCAACGCCCGCCAGGAAATCGAGGCGGTCTACGCCGGCGACATCGCGGCGGTGGTTGGCCTGAAAGACAGCTTTACCGGCGAAACCATTTGCGATCCCAGCCGCCTGGTGCTGCTGGAGTCGATCAAATTTCCGGAGCCCGTTATCCGCCTGGCCGTCGAACCTAAAACCAAGGCGGACGAGGATAAACTGAGCCAGGCCCTGATTAAGCTGGCTGAGGAGGACCCCACCTTTCAGATCCATGTTGACGATCAAACGGGCCAGACGATCATCTCCGGGATGGGCGAACTCCACCTCGAAGTGCTGGTGGATCGCCTGCGGCGCGAGTTCAAAGTGGGGGCCAACGTCGGCAGCCCCCAGGTGGCCTACCGCGAGACGGTCACCCGCCCGGCCAAAGCGCAGGGTCGCTTTGTGCGGCAGTCGGGTGGCCGGGGCCAGTACGGCGACGTCTATATTGAGATCGAGCCCTTGCCAAAAGGAGAGGGCTTCGAGTTTGAAAACAAGATTGTTGGTGGGGCTGTGCCCAGAGAGTATATCAAGCCGGTCGAAGAGGGCATCAAAGAGGCGATGACCTCCGGCATATTGGCCGGCTACCCTATGGTCGATGTCAAGGCCGTGCTGGTTGATGGCTCTTATCACGAGGTCGACTCCTCTGAAATGGCCTTTAAGATCGCCGGTTCAATGGCCTTCAAGGAAGCGGCCCAAAAAGCAAGCCCCGTTTTGCTCGAGCCGATGATGGACGTCGAGGTCATCGTGCCCGAGGAGTTTGTGGGCGACGTCGTCGGCGATATTTCATCCCGGCGCGGAAGCATTGAAGGGATCGAACCCCGCTATGGCGGGGTGCAGGCTATCAAAGCATTTGTGCCTTTGGCTGAAATGTTTGGCTATGCCACCAATTTGCGCTCGATGACCCAGGGGCGAGGCACTTTTACGATGGAATTTGACCATTACGCCCAGGTCGGCGATGCGCAGGCCAAAAAGGTGCTGGGGACCGCTTGATGGATATTTGGGCCCGGCCTGAAACAACAACGCGGGCTGGATGATGTAAACTTCCTGACGGAGGACGAAAGATAGATGGCTAAAGAGACATTTGTACGAGATAAACCGCACGTG
>JBHHXL010000104.1:0-13419 GCA_046757065.1 Anaerolineae bacterium | reverse complement strand
CAGGGCCGTCATCCCGAACAAACATCGGCCGGACTGGGGCCAACGGCCATTCATTATTAAGACGCCCAAATCCGCTCACGCTCCGCGTGCAAATCCGGGCTATGAGGCGCGCCAAAACTCTCCAACAGATCGTTCGTGGACCCTGGAACCGACAACACTTGACAGGGAGACTATCCCAGCCTTATTATGGAGAAAAAGAACCTCTTTAACGAATGTTCAAGTGCCGGTCACTTGCTATTGCTTAAAAGGGAACAACTGTGCGGGAGCAAACCATGACTTTTCACCAAACTCTCCAAGATCATTTTCCAAACGCGATGCCTGAAGCCGACTTCGTCCGGCAGACGTACCAGGCTATGCGCCGCTATGATTTCAATGCGGAGAACACGATTGCCTGCGTTGGTCTGTGCCGGGACGAGGTCACCCGTTCCCTGATCGACGGCATCCAGGAGACCTGGGGGGAGGCCTTCAATTTCTCCAGCCTGGCCGGGATGCTCTTCCTGGGGAAGACGGGGTTTGAGGCGGCCCACCATCACGCCCCGCTGATGGATGGGCGGGAACGCTACGTCTATTTCACAATGCCGCACATCGCCATCGGCCCCCAGGGGGAGATCGGCCTCTGCTACCGGGCGGGCCGGGCGGAGGCTTCTGGCGCATGCGGGGCCTTAATGGCCTTCCGGCAGGAGATGGCCGGCGGCAAGTTGAGCCTGGAGCTTGACCCATTTGACCTGGAGCAAAGCCTGCTCAAGCAAAGCCTCTTCCGCAAAATCGAGTACGGCCAGGTGCCGGACCTGGTGACCCTGACCCGATTCGCGCGCGACGTCATCCTGGAAGACCTGGAGCAGATGGTCGCCCTGACCGTCGATGCCGGCCACAGCGATTACGCTATCTTCAGTGGGGTCCAGATTCACGGGCCGGAGGGGAAAAACTACGTCGCGCCGGGGGTGATGGTCGCCGTTGTGGGCGGCAAACGCGAAGATATTACCCTGCCCCAGCCACCTCGTAGGCCGCTCTAGCGATGAGCGGGATGCGCTCCCCAAAGGCGGCGAAGCGCCGGTCCTGCGTCTGGCCGCGCACGTAGCGAATGTAGATTTGGGCGATGATGCCGGTCAGGCGGTACAGGCCCAGGGCGTGATAGAAGTTGATGTGGGACACGTCGCGCCCGCTGCGTTGAGCGTAGCGCTGGACCAACTCGGCCCGCGTCAGGAAGCGTTCGTCGCCGGTGGGCATCATCGATATGGCTTGAAAATAGGCCGGGTCAGTCGGCTCGGTCCAGTAGGAAAGCAGCGCCCCCAGATCGTTCAGCGGATCGCCCAGGGTGCACATATCCCAATCGAAGACGGCTACCAGTCGCCCCGGGTCGTCGCGGGCCAGCATAACGTTGTCGAGCTTGAAATCGTTGTGAACCAGGGAGGGCGGCCCTTCGGGGGGGCGGTGGTCTTTCAGCCATTGGTAAAGCGCCTCCATCTCCGGCAGGTCCTCGACTTTGGCCTGGTGCCAGCGCCGGTACCAGCCCTCGATCTGGCGGTCGATAAAGCCGGCCGGTTTGCCCAACCCTTCTAAACCCAGCGCCTTGAAATCAACGGCGTGGAAATCGGCCAGGGCATCGACCAGGGCCTGGCTCATATGGCGGGGCGCGTCAGGAATATGGGCAAAGTCAGGCGGGAGGGAACCACGGACGACGAGGCCCCGCCGGCGCTCCATCACGAAGAAGGGCGCGCCGATTACGTCCGGGTCGTCGCAAAACAGAAAGGCCCGGGGGGCCAGGGGAAAGGCCCGGTGCAGCACCGACAACACCCGGTATTCCCGGCCCATGTCGTGAGCCGAGGGCGCTACCGGGCCGAGGGGCGGGCGGCGCAACACGTACTGGCGCTGGCCGTAATTCAGCAAATAGGTCAGGTTGGCCCTGCCGCCGCCAAACTGGCGGACTGTAAGCGGTTGGTCCGCCCCGTCCAACCTGCCGCGCAGATAAGCGGCCAGCCGGGCCTCGTCGAAACGCTCGTCCGGGCGGACGGGGATGGTGTCGTCCTTCATCCTTCATCCTTCATCCTTCACCCTTCCTAATTCTCTGCCGCGTACCCCCGCAAAATTCGCCGGGAGACGACCATCTTGTGCACCTCGTCCGGCCCGTCGTAGATGCGGGCCGACCGGCCCTGCCGCCACATAAAGGCCAGCGGCGTGTCGTCCGACACCCCCAGCCCGCCGTGGACCTGGATGGCCCGGTCCAGGACATCCATTAGCACTTTGGCCCCGAAGAACTTGATCAAAGAAATATCGACCCGGGCCTCCTTGGGCCCAAGCTGGTCGATCTTCCAGGCGGCGTGCAAGGTCATCAGCCGGGCGGCCTGGATTTCGGCGGCGCTGTCGGCGATCCAGGTCTGCACGGTTTGCTTGTCCGATAGCGGCCCGCCGAAGGTCTGGCGTTTCAGGCTATAGGCACACATCAAGTCGAAGGCGCGCTGCGCCTGGCCCAACCAGCGCATACAATGGTGAATCCGGCCCGGCCCCAGCCGCGCCTGGGCGATGGCGAACCCGTCGCCGCGCTTGCCCAGCAAATTACCGGCCGGCACGCGGGCGTCCTTGTATTCGATCTCCCAATGGCCGGCCCCGGCCTTATGGCCCATAACCGAGATAGGCCGCACCAGGCGCAGACCCGGCGTATCGACGTCGGCCAAAATCTGGCTGTAGCGGCGGTGTTTCGGCGCGTCGGGGTCGGTCAGGGCCATCACGATGCCGAAGGCGGCCCCGTTGGCGTTGGTGCTGTACCACTTGCGACCGTTGATGACCCACTCGTCGCCGTCGAGGACGGCGGTGGTTTGCAGCAGGGTCGGATCGGAGCCGCTGACCTCTGGCTCGGTCATGCTGAAAAAGGAGCGCACCTCGGCCCGTTGCAAGGGCCAGAAGTAGCGTTCCTTTTGTTCTTCCGTGCCGAACAGCCACAGGATTTCGGCGTTGCCGCTGTCCGGCGCATTGCAGCCGAACACGCGGGGCGCGAAAAAGGAGCGGCCGATGATCTCGTTGAGCAACCCGTAATCGGTCACCGACAGGCCCATACCGCCCGCCTCCAGGGGTAGATGCCCGGCCCAGACGCCCATAGCCTGCGCCTCGCGCTGCAAAGCCCGAACTTCGGGATGGTCCTCGACACACTTCGGGTAGTGCTCTTTTTCATATTGAAACCATTCGGCTTCTTTGGGGTAGATTTTGGTCTCGATGAAGTCCAGAATCTTCTGGCGCAGGTCCTCGATTTCCGGTCTTATGCTAAAGTCCATTGCTGCCTCGCTCCTCATCTAAAATGCTCGTATGACTCATCTGTTAACCGCGCCCGGTAGTGACCACCACCTTGCCCGTCGATTTTCGTTTCAGCAGGGCGTACAACCCCTCAGCCGCCCGCTCCAGCGGCACGGTCAGCGAAATATGCGGCTTGAGCGTCCCGGCCTGGAACCAGTCAAGCAGGACGTCCAGGGAGTCCCGGATCACCTGCGGGTTGCGTTGCAGGTACGACCCCCAGTAAAAACCGACCACAGAAAAATTCTTGACCAGGACCAGGTTCACAGGCGCCTGCGGGATACGGCCGCTGGCGAAGCCGATGGTCAGCAGGCGGCCCTCCCAACTGATGCAGCGCAGCGACTGCTCGAAAGCGTCCCCGCCAACCGGATCGAAGATGACGTCTGCGCCCCGGCCTCCGGTCAATTCCTTAACCCGGTCGCGGATGCTCTCCTGGGAATAGTTGATGAGCTGGTCCGCGCCGTACCTGGCCGCCAGTTGCAGCTTCTCCGGCGTGCTGGCGGCGGCGATGACGGTTGCCCCCAGGCGCTTGCCGATCTCTACCGCCGTCAAACCGACGCCTCCGGCTGCGCCGTGCACCAGCAGCGTCTCGCCCGGCTGCAAGCCCACGCGGTAGGTCAGAGCCACGTGCGAGGTGCCGTAGGCCACGGGAAAGGCGGCGGCCTGGATAAAATCCATGTCGTCCGGGAGGGGCACGGTCATCACCGCCGGGGCGACCACCTCCTCGGCGAAGCCGCCGTAGTCGCAAAAAGCGAAGACGCGGTCGCCCGGTTTGACGCCCGTGACCTCCGGCCCGCACTCAAGCACCTGGCCGGCTACCTCGAAGCCCGGCGAGAAGGGAAATGGCGGACGGACCTGGTACTGGCCCATCACCATCAGCACGTCGGCGAAGTTGATCCCGCAGGCGTGCACGGCGATTCTGACCTGGCCCGGTCCGGGGGCGGGGCTGTCAACCTCCTCTATTCCCAGGGTCGAAGGTTCGCCCCAGGCTTTACACAGAACTGCTTTCATTTGGTATGGCCTCTCTCGCGGGTGTGTCCGACATTTTAGGAGGACCGGGGGGTGTGGGGGTATCCCCCCCATTCCCCCCTGTGCTTTCCAAAAAATTTGGACGCACCCTCTCTCGCTTAGTAACTGTCCGTAAATAACTTTTCACTTTTTCCCAAGAAACACCCTGCAAAAATGCCAAGTTTTTTGAACAACCACTTAATCAGGCAGGCGGCCCGTGCGCAGCAAATGCGCCAACCGCTCGATACGGTACAGACGATTGTGGAGCACAAACCAGGCTAAAGCCAGCAGGCCGCCCGCCTCCCAAATCCACAATTCGGGCCGGCGGGTGAAGGCGTACCAGTAGGCCCGCTTGATGTCTTTTTGCTCGCTGCCGGCTTTGCCCCAGACGTGGAAGCGCCAGCCCCGGAGCGGCCAGTAGAACGTGTCGGGGAAGAACCACAGCCGGTCCAGCAGGGCGTGGCCGTTGAAGGCCAACGTGTAAACCAGGCGGCCCGGCTTCCAGCGCAGCGCCAAGGCCAGGGCGGCCAGGTGGGCCAGCAGCGTGTGGGCGAACAGCACCGCCGTGCTGAAGCGGCGATAAAAATAGACCGCCGCCAACGGCTTGTCGATCAAATCCGGGCCCATCGCCGCCAGGGCGACCAGGCGATAATCAACGTCTCGCAGGGCCGGGAAGCGCTTTTGGGCCAGGTTCAGGGCAGCCAGAGTGTAGGCAACGTGGCTTTGTGGGAGCATAGATGTTTTCTCTGTGAAGTGGAATGTGTGGTCAAATGTGGGGGCGATTATAGATAAGATGAAGGAAAAGTCAAGACGTATGTAGAACGCGCCCCAAATCTCGATGGCAGATGACAGAACGCCTCAGGCGTGCTATACTGCGCCTCAATGGCGGGGGATGGCCCTATCAATTTTGCAGCGGAGGTGTGCTGTGCCCGGTTTGGCGCTGTCCAGCATGTGGATGTACGGTCGCTTTGACCAGCTCGATGGTTTTGTGGCGGCGGCTGCCGGCCTGGGTTTCACCGCGCTCGAACTCAACGCGGCGGTGACCTCCAGACACCTGGCCGAGGCCCGTGAATTTCCGCCGTCAACCCTGGAAATCGTTTCCGTTCACTATCCCTGTCCGCCCAATCCCAAGACCTTCGATGCTAACCTGGCTACGCTCAACCGGTACGAGCGCGAGGCGGCCCGGCAGGCGGCGCTCGATACCATCGGCTTCGCCGCCGATGTTGGGGCGCAGGCCGTTGTCTTTCACCTGGGGCGGGTGGACCTCGAGCCGGCCCTGGAGGACGCGCTGCGCCGCGCCTGGAAGAACGGGGGAAACGACAGCCGGGATTTTCGCGATTTGCACCGGGAGTTACTGGCGGCCCGCGCCCGGCGCGCGCCACAACACCTGGAGGTCGCCTTCTACGACGTGGAATTTCTGGCCGAGGCGGCCCAACAGGCCGGCCTCAAAATTGGGTTGGAAACACGCGGGCGTTTTGATGAGTTCCCGATGCTGGAGGAAATGGCCCTGTTGTTGCAAGAATTCGGCCATCCGGTCTACTACTGGCACGACAGCGGCCACGCCCAGGTTCTGGAAAACCTCGATTTCTTCCCGCACCAGGTCTGGCTGGACGCTTTTGCCGGCCAGTTGTTGGGCATCCACCTGCATGACGTGGCCGGCCTGAACGACCATCTAGCGCCCGGCGTCCAGGAAGGTGGCCGGGTTGATTTCGATCTGCTGCGCGAATTTGCCGGGCCTTCTGTACTGCGTGTCTGCGAAGTCGGCCCCCAACACAGCCGGGATGACCTGGCAAAAAGCCTGCAAATGCTGCAAGCCATCGGGTTGGGATAATGTGTTATAATATTATATGGTTGTGTGCGACGTTTATTAGCATTAACATATCCTATATGCTGGCGTGAGGGGTTGCTGCTATGAGTACAACACAAACCCCAATTGAGTTCGAAAAATGGCTGGCGTCCATTACCAACGGCCATCCTCGGGCGGATCTGGAGTTTATCCAGCGCGCTTACGATCTGGCCAGCCAGGCCCATATCGGCCAGAAGCGGAGTTCCGGGGAGCCGTATATCCAACATTGCCTGGCGGTCGCCGATATGCTGGCCAGCCTGCGCCTCGACAGCGAAACGCTGGCCGCCGCCCTGCTGCACGACGTTCCTGAGGATACCGAAATCACTATCGAGGAGGTTCAAGACCAGTTTGGGCCGATTGTGGCCTGCCTGGTGGATGGCGTGACCAAACTGACCCAGATTGAGGACCTCAACCATCGGGGTCAGAAGGCGAGTAAGGAAGAGGCCAGGGCGGAGAGCTTGCGCAAGATGTTCCTGGCTATGCTCGATGACGTGCGGGTGGCAATGATCAAACTGGCCGATCGTTTGCACAATATGCGCACGCTCGATTCGCTGCCCGAACACAAACAGAGGCGCATTGCCCGCGAAACATTGGATATCTACGCCCCTCTGGCCGATAGCCTGGGGATTCGGCAATTCAAGCTGGAATTGGAAGATTTATCCCTGCGTTACCTGGAACCGGGGGTCTATACTGAGATCGTCAATTGCCTGGACGAACACCGTCCGAATCGCGAAAAGAACGTCGTTCAGGTTCACCAGAGTTTGCAGCAAGCCTTGAGCGAATTTGGCTTGCAAGCCCAGGTGTTTGCCCGGCCTAACCATATCTACAATATTTACCGGGAAATGAAGCTCAGAGATGGCGAGCACGATCAAATTTACGATCTGGTTGACATTCGGATCATCGTCGATGACTGGCTTGAATGTTACAAATTAATCGGGATCGTCCATTCGCTCTGGCGGCCAATTCCGGGCGAGTTTGATGATTATATTGCTTCGCCCAAAGGCAATATGTATCGCTCCTTGCACACCGATGTGGTTGGGCCGAATGGCTTGCCGCTGGCGATCAAAGTCCGGACCGAAGAGATGCACGCCCTGGCCGAACTGGGCATCGCGGCCCACTGGTTATACAAGACCAGCGGGCAAACCGATCCCGATTTTGATGCGAAGATGGCCTGGTTGCACCAACTGACCGAGTGGCGCGAAGAGGTGACGACTGCCCAGGAATTCGTTGACTCCCTTAAATCGGATGTTTTTGAGGAGCGGGTTGATATTCTCACCCCGAAAGGGGATGTGGTTGATTTGCCGCAGGGGGCAACGCCTGTTGATTTTGCCTATCGCATCCACACCGAGGTGGGCCACCGCTGCCGGGGGGCCAGGGTCAACGGCCGGCTGGTGTCGCTGGATTATCAGTTGGGCAACGGCGATCAGGTGGAAATCCTGACCGCCAAGCGCGGCGGCCCCAATCGCGACTGGCTGAACCCGTACATGGGCTATGCCAAGACCGGCCGGGCGCGCAGCAAAATCCGTCATTGGTTCAGGCATCTTGATCGTGATGAGGCCATCGAGCAGGGCCGGTCACAATTGAACCGGGAGCTCAAGCGGCTGGCCCTGGATGGCATAGACCCGGTGCAACTGGCCTCATTCTTTGGCCTCGAGGGCGGCGATGATTTCCTGTACGCCGTCGGTGTGGGCGACATCACCGGGCATCAAATTCTTGAGAACCTGGCCGGACAAGAATCGAGCCAGGATCGAGAGCTGGCTCTGCCGCCGAGTCGACCGTCGTCGCCATCAAATGTTCCCGTTGGGGTGCGCGTCAGCGGAGTGGGCAAGCCCCCTACCCGTCTGGCTCGATGTTGCAAGCCGGCACCGGGCGACCCCATCGTCGGTTATATCACCCGGCAGCGCAAGGTGACCGTTCATCGCCAGGATTGCCCGAATGTGTTCAACCCGCCCAATCCGTCTCATCTGATAGAGGCTAACTGGACGGCGGTTACCGATACTTATCCGGTCAAGATCGTCGTTGAGGCTTACGATCGGCCCGGCCTGCTCAGAGACATTGCCGGGGTTGCTGCCAACGAGTTAATTAACCTGAGCGCCGCCAGCGTGGACACACGGACCCAGGATCACACGGCCATCATCGTCATCACCCTTGAGTTAACGGACCTCGATCAATTGAGCCGGGTCTTGTCTCGAATTGAACAATTGCCTAACGTCGTTGAAGTTAGAAGAGATGCCGATCCGGCCACGACCTGATCCCGCAAGAGACACAATGAACGCAAATCATTTACCCGGCAACATGCAGGGACTCATCCAAGCCCTCAGTCCAGAGAGCAATCTTTCCAGCTTGCCGCCCGAGGACATAAAATTGATCTGGCAGGCATACCAGACGGCCCTTGACCTGGCGAAAGCGAATAGGCCTGAAGATGCCAGCCAACATTTGATCCACCTGCTTGAAACGGCCAAAATCCTGGTCCACTACAGGTTGGATGCGGAGGCCGTCATCGCCGCATTTCTATACACGTTCTTCAACGATATATCGCCGGGAATTACCTTGCCGGAGATTGAGAAAAGATTTGGCCCAAACGTGGCTAAACTGGTGGATGGCGTGGCCAGGCTGAATCAAATTGACTATCTGACCAGCCCAAATGCAAACAACTCTGTGGAGCAGGCCAAGGCCGAGGGTTTTCGCAAGATGTTCCTGGCAATGGTCGATGACGTACGGGTGGTGCTGATTAAGCTGGCGGCCAGGTTACACACGATGCGCGTTCTGCATACCCTGCCGGCCGGAAAGCAGAACCACATCGCCCGCGAAACGATAGAAATTATGGCTCCGCTGGCCAACCGCCTGGGCATCTGGCAGCTAAAATGGGAGCTGGAAGATCGCGCTTTCCGTTTCCTTGATCCCGACTCGTACAAAAATATAGCGGCGGCTCTGGAGCATAGCCGCGAGGAGCATAAGGAAACACTGGAGAGCATCATCCAGACCGTCAAAGAACTCCTCGCTGAGGCGGGCTACCCCAAAGAGGACTTTGAGATATACGGACGCCCCAAGCACATCTACAGTATTTATCGAAAGCTAAGAACGCCCAAGTATCAGGGGTACGGGGTGGAAAGAATCTACGACAAACTCGGCGTCCGGATCATCACCCAAAACCAGAGGCAGTGTTACGCCGTTTTGGGGCTCATCCATACCCATTGGGAAGCCGTGCCGGGCGAGTTTGACGACTATATCAGCCGCAAACGGGAGTCCGGCTACCAATCTTTGCATACCGCCGTAAAGTACGGCCCGGGGCCGAACGACATTGTCGAGTTTCAAATTCGTGATAGGAAGATGCACTATGAAGCGGAGTACGGCGTGGCGGCCCATTGGCTTTACAAAGAGGGCGTCAAACGCGACAGTTACGTCGAGGAGAAAATCCGCTGGTTCAAACGGATGCTGGTCGAGTTCCAACAAGAAGGCCCGGAAGATTTCGTCAACACGCTGAAGAGCGAATTTTTGGACGAACGCGTCTATTGCCTCAGCCCGGCCGGCGACATCTACGATCTGCCGCAGGAGGCCACCCCCATCGACTTCGCCTACCACGTTCATACCGAAGTCGGCCATCGCTGCCGGGGAGCCAAAGTCAACGGGCGGCTGGTTCCGCTCAATTACCAGTTGCGGAACGGGGATCAGGTGGAAATCCTGACGGTGAAACGGGGGGGGCCCAGCCGGGATTGGCTGATGCCGCAGCTCGGCCTGGTCAAAACCAGTCGCGCCCGCAGCAAAATTCGCCAGTGGTACCGGCAGCAGGACCGGGAAAAGAGCATCGCCGAAGGCCGCGCTCAAATCGAGCGCGAGCTGAAGCGGTTGAGCCTGACCGACATTAGCTTTGAACAACTGGCCCAACTGCTGGATTATGACAAGGTTGAGGCCCTGTTTGCGGCGGTGGGTTATGGGGATATTAGCGTCCAGCAAATCACCCGGCGCGCGGTTGAGCTGCTTCCCCACGAGGAGAAGGATTTAGAGCTACCCGCCGTCCGCCCCCGCCCGGAGCCGGCGTCGCCGACCAGCGTTTACATCAAGGGGATGGGGGACCTTCTGACCCGGCTGGCCAATTGCTGCAACCCGTTGCCGGGCGATCCGGTGATAGGTTACATCACCCGGGGGCGCGGGGCGACTATCCACCGCCAGGATTGCCCGAACATCCTCAACATTGCCGACAAAGAGCGGCTGATCGAGGCCGATTGGGGCGAAGAAACAACCGAAACCCACCCCGTTAAAGTTCTGATCGAGGCCTTTGACCGGCAGGGGCTGCTGCGAGACATCAGCACGCTCATCGCCAACGAAGCCATAAGCATGAGCGCGGCCACCGTTGAAACCAGCAAGAAGGATTTGCTGGCTAAAATTATGTTAACTCTGGAAATTGCCGATCTCGATCAATTGACTCAGATACTGACGCGCCTGGCCCAGTTGCCCAACATCGTCGAGGTCCGGCGGCAAACAGGCTGACGGGTCTACTGGCCTTGGTGACCTCCGCCACCGAGCAGAGCGCCGCCGGCGGGCGAGTCGCTGCCGGGTAATCCGCCGCTTGTGGCGGTCAGACGTTGTTGGAGGGCTACCCGCTCTGGATCAGGTGGGGCGAAGTCGGGCGACCAGTTGTTCTGGATGTTGCTCACCCTGGCAGTTGCCAGCCAGTCCTGATAAGCGCCGGCCTGGCGCTGGGCCAGGATAAAGGGTTCTAGTTCACGCTCCTCGCGGGCCAGCACCTCCAATATGTGCCAGCCAAACGAGGTTTCAAACGGCTCGCTGACCTGACCGATGGGCGTATCGAAAGCCACCGTTTCGAACTCAGGCACCATCATCCCGCGAGGGAAGAAGCCCAGGTCTCCACCCTGGTCCTTGTTGCTGGTGTCCAGCGACACGTCCGCGGCTACCTCGGCGAAGTCCTCGCCCGCCTCCAGGCGGGCTTTGACCTCTTGAATCTCCTCCTCGGTTTCGACCAGGATGTGCCGGGCCTGCACCTGTTCCTCCACCGGCGTGACCTGTTCTGCCAGCTTTTCGCGGAGGGCATTGATGACCAGTCCCCGGCGGACGATCTGCCGGTACTCCGCTTCGCTCAGGCCGGTGTTTTCCTGCAACGTGGCTATCCAGTCGGCGTAGGCCTGGCTCAGGGCCTCGCCGGCGATGATCACCGGCGTGACCGTCGGCTGGCGGGTTGGGGGGATACGGGTGGCCGTTGGTGGGGTGATGGCCCCGGTGGCCGTCAGGGTCGGGCTGGGCGTCAGGGTTGGCGTCGGCGTGAACAATTCGGCGGTGGCTGTGGCCTGGCTGTTGGCCGTGGCGGTTTCGGCGATGACCGCCTCGGTGAAGCCGCCGTTGCGATTGGCCACGATATTGTTGATCCGGGCCGTAACCTCCTCCTCCGAGACGGCGATGCCCAGGCGTTCGGCTTCGTCCAGCACCAGTTGTTCTTCGATCATTCGGTCTACCAGGGCCCGGTCAACGTCCAGCCGTTGCGAAATCAATTGATTCGTCGTTTGCTGAATTTGCTGGGTTAACAGACTCGCCAACGACGCATCCTGCGAGACGGTTTGAAGTTGGTCATCAAGGTTGGCAATGGCCTCATCCAGGATAAAACGTTCATATTGCACGCGTTTCCGGTAATCGGCGACCGAAAACTCGGTGCCGTTCACGACGACCACTGCCTGGCCCGGTATAACTACATAGGTATAAATAAGACCAAAAACCAGCACCAGCAGGATCAGCGCAGCGACCCCGGCCAGGCCGAAATAGATGCGCCGCTGTTGCTCCCGCTCGCGGCGGCTGAGCATAACTTGCTTGCGGGTAGGTTTTTGGGTTTGTTTTCCTCGTTTGGCCATAGATTTCCTCAATACTCTTTCCAGTAAAAACGCGGGCGACCCGCACGGCCGCCCGCGTTACGCTACGTTCTCCTGGCGCGGTCGTGCGAGCTTATGCCCTCTTTGCTATGCGCGCCTGATGCCCCGTGTACGGCAGAAGGGCCATAAAGCGAGCCCGCTTGATCGCCGCTGCCAGATGGCGCTGGTGCTTGGCGCAGGTACCGGTCTTGCGCCGCCCCTGGATACTTCCGCTTTGGGTGACAAATCGTTGCAGCAAGTCAACGTTCTTCCAATCAATGATTTTTGTTTTGTCAACGCAAAAAGCGCACACTCGACGCCTGCGCCGAAAATAGCGTCTGGACTGGCGCTGAGGTCGAGAGGATCGACTTCTCGGTTCAGAAGATTGTTTTCGGGTTTGCGTTTCTTCGGCCACGGACTTCCTCCATTGGGCAAGTAACCAAAATTGAGAGTTCTCAACACTGTTTTTCGGGGGTTTTCGGCGGGCCGGCCGCACCCTTTGGAAAGACCTAAAAGGCGGCCTCGTCCTCCGGCTGGCGGTCATCGCCGACGTAATCATTGCCGTTGCGCGGACCGAGCATGATCATTTCATTGGCTACAACTTCCGTGCGGAAATGGCGCTGGCCGTTGTCATCTTCCCAACTGCGGGTTTGTAAGCGGCCTTCAATGTACACCTGCTGTCCTCGATTGAGATATTGATTGCAAATCTCAGCCAGTGTACCCCAGGCAACCACGTTAAACCATTCCGTCTCTTCGCGGCGCTGGCCATCGGATGCTACCCAGGTCCGGCTTGAGGCGACGCTGAACGAAGTCACCGGCTTGCCCGACGGCGTGTAGCGCATTTCCGGATCACGGCCTAGATTACCAATGATCATTATTTTATTTAATCCGCGTGCCATGCTCAGACCCCTCCGGCGGGTATCTTTATCCTAAATCTCATATTAGAAATACGACGTCTAGTTGGATATTTACTCCGGCTTTACGCTTCGGCACGAACAAGAATGTACCGCAAGATGTTTTCATTCAGCTTTAGTTCGTGCTCTAGTTCGGGAATGGCCTTGGGTTGAAGTTGGGTGTTCATCATCACATAGGTGCCGTCGTGTTGTTTCTTGATGGGATGAGCCAGACGACGTCGTCCCCAAACTTTCACGTCCAAAACCTGACCGCTGCCGCCTGTAACCAACCCGGAGACGGTATCGACAACACCGCTGATGCCGGCCTCGTCCACATCGGGATGGACGATGAACATAAACTCGTAATCTCGCACGTCAGGGTACCTCCTTTCTCTGGACTTTTCTAACCTGCCGCCTGGCCTGGCCGCCGGTCAGAATGGATGGCCCTCGCCAAAAACGAGAGCAGAAAAGTGTCTTCCTGACAAGCCTTTACTATAGCACAAGCTAACTTTTCGCGCAAAAACAAGGTTGCCCA
>JBHHXL010000103.1:0-13423 GCA_046757065.1 Anaerolineae bacterium | reverse complement strand
CGACAAGCTCCACATCTTCGACCGCCAGACCGAGAAAACGCTGCTCGGCCAGTAACCTGTAGAAAACTCAGCGCGCCCGGCGTCTCGGCGGTGTTCGACCTCATCTTGACCCGTACACAATTTGTAGAATTTACGAGGGGAGCCTATCATGGGCTTCCCTCTTTTTGGTTGCGATCAAGGCTTCTGAAGATTTAGGAGATAGACGATGGCGAATTTCGATCTTATGTCGGAACTGGCCGTGGATAACGGCAGCAAAATCATTCTGCTGCTGCTGGATGGGCTGGGGGGGCTGCCTATGCACCTCGGGGGCCTGACCGCTTTGGAGACCGCCTACACGCCCAATCTGGATGCCCTGGCCGTTCGGGCGGCTTCCGGCCTGAGCGATCCGGTCGCGCCGGGGATCAGTCCGGGCAGCGGCCCGGGGCATCTGGCCCTGTTTGGTTATGACCCGATCGAGTATCGATTCGGGCGCGGCGTGCTGGAGGCGATGGGGATCGGCTTTGATTTGCAAGCCAACGATGTGGCGATTCGCGGCAACTTTTGCACCGTGGACGAGGCGGGTAACATTACCGACCGGCGGGCGGGACGCATCCCCACCGAAGAGGCCGCCAAACGGACGGCGCTGCTGCGCCAGATCGAAATGCCAGGCGTGGAGGTGTTCGTCGAGCCGGTCAGAGAATATCGCTTTGCCCTGATCCTGCGCGGCGAGGGGCTGTCCGCCGACATCGAGGACACCGATCCGCAGCGCACCGGCGTGCCGCCGTTGCCCCTGACGCCCCGCAACCCGCAGGCCCAAAGTACGGTTGAACGCCTGATGCTCTGGATGGCCGAGGCCAATAAGGTTCTGGCCGGCCATCCCCCCGCCAACAGTTTCACCCTGCGCGGCTTCGCCGTGGACCCTGGCCTGCCTCGTTTCCCGGAGGTGTATCGCATCAAATCGGCGGCGGTGGCGGTCTATCCGATGTACAAAGGCATTTCTCGCCTGGTCGGGATGGATGTGATCGAGCATTCGGCTGAAACGCCCGCCGAGGAGTTTGCGGTGGTCAGACAACATTGGCAGGACTTCGATTTCTTCTTTGTCCATATTAAGAAAACCGATAGCTACGGCGAAGACGGCGATTTCGAGGGCAAGGTGGGCGTCATCGAAGCCGTGGACCAGGCCTTGCCGGCCCTGCTGGACCTGAAGCCCGACGTGCTGGTCATCACCGGCGACCATTCGACGCCGGCCAAAGTCAAGCGCCATAGCTGGCATCCGGTGCCCATTATGCTGGTTTCCGAAAACGCCCGGCGGGATACGGTCACCCAATTTGGCGAGACGGCCTGTTTGCAGGGGGCGTTGGGCCAGATGAAGCACGTCGACATTCTGCCGCTGGCCCTGGCCCACGCCCTGCGCTTGAACAAGTTTGGGGCTTGAGCCCGAACGACGATGCGCCGCCCGCCCGGTAGCATCGGGAGGCTATTCAGGGAGTATCGAGGGCGCATCGCCGCCGGGCAATACCAGAGCGCGACAGGCTGTGTCCGCGCGCTCATTATGAAATACGAGGGCAGGCAAGATCGGTTCAATGCAATTCGGCCAAATCTTAATGTAATTGAGCGGGGAAATTAGTACCACATCGCCCTGATCGTGGCCCATCTCGTGCTAAAATAGACGTAGCAGTATGTTGTAGCAGGAGGGTAGTATGGACCTCGATGCTTTGAGCTTGTTCATTGGTGCGTTGATGGGCCTGATGTTGGGATGGGCGCTCACCCGGGGAGCGGTGATGCGCCAGAAGGCCGAAGAACGATTGGGACGGGCTTCAAAGACCCACGGAGAAATGGAACTAAAGAAGGAACAATCAAAGAAGGCCCGCCGGCAGAGCGTACGGGCCAACCTGCAAAGCGCCTTCTATCGCGCGGTGGGATTTGCCGTTCTGTTAATGCTCGTCTTCTTTTTCTTCCACTCGATCGCGGGCTAGCAACGCAACTGAACGCGCTGGCCTTACGGCGAGCGGGCTTGCCGCAGGGGGTGGTCGCGCCCGCCGCCGCGTGAGGCCAAATGAAGCCAGGACTATCGCCGTAGCCCGCGCTCGATCCAGGCAAAAGCTTCGCGATGCAGCGTTTCCAGCGAGTTGCCGCGCCTCACCCCCAGGTTGCGGCGCGTCTCGGCCAACTGGACCAGGCCCACTAACAGCGACCACAATACATCCACCACCCCCCGCGCGTCCAGCTCGGCTTGATAGAGCCCCGCCGCCACCCCGGCCTGGACAATGCCGGCCACCAGCCGAAAATTCTCCGCCGCTCGTTGATTGATCTCGTCCAGCACTTCGGCCGAGATCACCTGCCGCAGCCCTTCGCTGTGCAAAAACATGAACACGCGGTAGTATTCCGGCTGCTCCTGATAAAAATCGTAGAAGAACTGCCAGATGGCCTGTAACTGTGCGTCCGGCGGCGCTGACGAGGCCCTGATCGCTTCGATGCGCTCGTGGAACATGGCCATCGCCTCGAATAGCAGCGAGACGTACAGCTCTTCTTTGCTCTGGAAGTAGCGATAGAGGGTGCCGACGGCCAGTTCAGCCCGCGCGGCGATAGCCTCGACCGACGCGTTGCGGAAACCACGCCCGGCAAAGACCGCCCGCGCCGCATCCAGGATCAGCCGCCGCCGGGCGTCCCGCTCGCGCCGGCGGCGGGCGGCGGTGGGTTTCATTTTAGTATCGTCGGCAATATCTGGCATCATAGCCCCAATTGGCGGGCGATAAGGTCCCGCAGAACTTCGGACGTGCCCTCGCCGATCTCCAGCACGTGCGTATCGCGGTAGTAGCGTTGCGCCGGCGATTCCAGCACGTAGCCGTAAGCCCCCTGAATGTGCAGCGCCTGGGCCGCGACTTTCGAGGCCGTTTCGGTGGCAAAGACTTTGGCCTGCGAGGCTTCTTTGACGAACGGCCGGCCGTTGTCCGCCAGCCAGGCCGCCTGGTAGGCCAACAGCCGGGCGGCCTGGATACCGGTGTCCATATCCGCCAGCCGGTGAGCGATGGCCTGGAACCGGCCGATAGGCTGCCCGAATTGCTGCCGGTCGAGGGCGTAGCGGCGGGCCGCCTCGAACGCGGCCCGGGCCAGGCCCACCGCAAAGGCGGCGGCGGCAATGCGGCCTTCGGCCAGGGCGGTCAACACCCCCGCTATCCCCCGATTTTCCTCACCCAACAAATTGTCTCCCGGCACGCGCACGCCGTCCAGCACCACCTCGGCCGTCTGGGCCGGGTGCATGCCCAGCGTGCGCAACACCCGGCTGATGGTCAGGCCCGGCGACGGTTTGTCCACAATGAACAGGCTGATGCCGCCGCGCCGCTCTGGATCGGTGACGGCCGACAGGACGATGAAATCGGCCAGGGGGCTGTTGGTGGTGAACAACTTGGCCCCGTCGAGCACGAAATCGTCGCCGTCCCGCCGGGCGCGGGTGGAAATAGCCGTCACATCGGAGCCGGCGCCGGCCTCGGTCATGCCAAACGCCCCGATCTTTTCGCCCCGGATGCCCGGCGCCAGGTAGCGCCGCTTCTGGTCTTCCGTGCCCAGGCGGGCAATGGCCGTCAGGGCCAGAACGACGTGGCAGTACGCGCCCAGGGTGATCCCGGCCGAAGCCGCAGCCAGTTCCTCGAACAGGAGGGCCGTCTCTAGCGCGCCGCCTCCACCGCCGCCGTATTCGGGGGGGAACTTGAGCCCAAAGTAGCCCAGGTCTGCCATTTGGCGCAGCAGGTGGATTGGGTAGATGTTTTCCTCATCGCATTTGGCGGCAATGGGGGCGATTTCCTTTTCGGCAAAGGCCGCCACCGACCGCCGAAATGCCTCTTGATCTTCGCTCAAGCCGAAATCCATTTCTCAATCCTTAGAGCGGCGGATGCTGCCAGCCGCCCAAAGCTGTCTCGAGCTGTTGGGCCACGGCCAAAGCCACGTCCTCGCGCCAGGGATGGGCCACCACCTGGACGCCAATGGGCAAACCCTCCGGTGAAGTACCGCCGCGCACAACCGCCCCCGGCCAGCCGGTCAGGTTATAGGTCATCGTGTAACTGAAGGCCGGCAGTTTGTCCTCGTCGAAGGTGACCCCGTGCGGCAGCGCGGGGTAAGCGTTGGCCGGGGAGATAATCACATCGTACTGCTCTAAGAAGGAGAGCATCGTGCTCCGGAACATATCCCACTGGAAGATCAACCCGCCAAACTCGGCTGTGGATAGCGCCCCGGCTTGCTGCATCGCCTGCAACTGGTGCATCAAGGGGTGGGTTTCGGTCGTGCCGCTCATTTCGAGCAGCATTTGGACGCCGGCCCCACCGTCTGCCACAAAGAGACCGAGGAAAATCTCGTAGGTTTGCTCGATGCCCGGCGGGCGCGCTTCCTCCACGGCCAGACCGGCTTCGGACAGAGCGTTGGCCGCGGCCTGGACTGTTTCAACGGTTTCCGGGGTGGGGGAGGCAATGCCGTTGTCCGTGTGGAAGGCGACCCGCAGGCGCTTGAGGTCCACCTGATCCGGATCGCCCAGGGGCATCGGCACCACCGCCGGATCGCGCCAGTCCACGCCGGCCAGAATCGGCAGGGTCAGGCTCAGGTCTTCAACAAACCTGGCCAGGGGACCCGGCTGCCACAAGCTGTCGATGACCCCACCCGGCGGGAAGAAGTGGCCGGTGCGGGGGCAGCGGCCCGTGGTCGGCTTGATGCCGGCAACGCCGCAGAAGTGAGCGGGCAGCCGGATGCTGCCGCCGGCGTCATTGCCTAAGCCCAGGGGCGACCCGCCGGCGGCGATGATGGCCGCCTCCCCGCCGCTACTCCCGCCGGGGGTGCGCGACAGGTCATAGGGGTTGTTGGTGCGGCCATAGACCAGGTTATCGCTCTCGTAGGCCAGGCCCACCTCCGGCAGGTTGGTCTTGCCCAGCATAATCGCTCCGGCGGCTTTCATGCGAGCCACGATCGTGGCGTCCTGTTCGGGTGCAAAAGCGGCCCGTCCTTTGGTGCCACTGGTGGAAACCACGCCGGCCGTCTCGATGTTATCCTTGACGGTGATGGGAACGCCGTGCAGTGGCCCTTTGACCTCCCCCTGGGCCAAAGCAGCGTCGGCCTGGCGGGCCTGCTGCCGGGCGGCATCCGCCGTCAATTGGACCACCGCGTTTAGTTGCGGGTTCATGGCTTCAATGCGTTGCAAATAGGCGTTGACCACCTCTTCTGAAGAAACCTCTTTGCTTCGAATGGCTTTGGCCAGGGTCGTGGCCGAAGCGTAAATCAACTCGTCCATTATTTTCCTCCTTTAGTTTCTTTCCTTTGAAATGTAAAACGCGCCATCGGCCAGGGCCACCACCTCGCCGGCGTCATCGACCACCTGGGCCTGGGTCACCGCAATCGTAGCCCCACGCCGGACCACCCGGCAATGGGCCGTGATTCGCTCCCCTCTGGCAGGTTTCAGGTAGCGAATGGTTATGTCAAGTGTGCTGGCCCGCTCATCCGCTTCTATCAGGCTAAAGACGGCGAAACCCATGCCGGTATCGGCCAGGGTGAAGGCGACGCCGCCGTGCAAGCCGCCGTGCGGATTCATCAGCCGCGGCCTGACCGGCAGCGAACAGCGGCACAGGCCCTCGCCGACGTGCTCAAACGCCATTTCCAAATCCTGGAGCAGGGACATCGCGTCAATCATCTTTTGCACATTGTCCGGCAAACTCATCGGCGAAACTCCCGGTTTGTAGCCACCGGTTTGTAGTAACGACTTTAGTCGTACGCCACCGCTAAAGCGGTTACTACAAACTTGCTCTACAAACTTACTCCCCGGTGAACGCCGGCGCCCGCTTTTCCTGAAAGGCCCGCACCCCCTCCCGGTGGTCCGCGCTCATCAGGCAGGCGGTCTGGGCCTGGGCCTCGAAGTCGAACTCCTCGGCTATGGAGCGGGCCAGGCTGTGGGTCAGCCCCTCTTTGGTGTAGCGGGTGGCCAGCGGCGGCCCGGCCGCGAGCCGGGCGGCCAGGTCGTCGGTCACCTGATCCAGTTCTTCCAGCGGTACGGCGCGGTGGACGAGGCCCATCTGCAGGGCCGCCTCGCCGTCCAGTATCTTCCCCAGCAGCAGAATTTCGGCCGCCGCAGCCGGGCCGACCAGCCGGGGCAGGAAGTAGGTTACGCCCGCGTCCGCGCCCGACAGCCCAACCCGGGAGAAGGCAAAGCCCAGCCGCGCGCTTGAGGCCATCACTCGCAGGTCGCAGGCCAGGGCCAGGCCCACGCCCCCGCCATAGGCGTCGCCGTTGATCCGGGCTACGACCGGGACCGGCAGGCGGTGCATATCCCCAATCGCTTCGAGAAAGGCGCGCACGGCTGCTTCCACTTCCGAGGGCGGGGACGATTGCAGGCGGGCGAACTCGGCCATATCGGCCCCGGCGCAAAAGTGGCGACCGGCGCCGGTCAGCACCAGAACGCGCACCTCAGAAGCGGCGCGAACCGCCGCCATCGCCGCAGCCAGCTCGCGTCCCATCTCCATCGTCATGGCGTTCGCCCGGTCGGGCCGGTTCAGCGTCAGCCGGGCTACCGGCCCGCCGGTTTCGAGATTCAGTGTGTTATATTCCGCCTTCATCCTTCATCCTTTCTCTCAAGAACCGCTTGAGCACCTTCCCGGCCGGATTGCGCGGCAACGGTTGATCGGTGAGGACCAGTTTCTTCGGAATCTTATACTTGCCGAGTTTACCGCTACAATGCGCCACCACCTCGTCCAGCGTGAGCGATTGGCCCTCCTTCAGCCGGGCCACCACGCATACCGCTTCGCCCCAGTCCGGGTCGGGCAGGCCGATCACAGCCGCCTCGGCGATTTGCTCCATTTCGGCCAGGACGTTCTCTACCTCGGCCGGATAGATATTCTCGCCGCCGGAGATGATCATATCTTTCTTGCGCTCGACGATGTACAGGTAGCCCTCTTCATCAAGCTGCCCCAGATCGCCCGTGAATAGCCAGCCGTCTTTGACCGTTTCGGCAGTGGCGGCGGGGTTGTTCCAGTATTCGGCCATAACGTGCGGGCCGCGAATGATGATCTCGCCCACCTGGCCGGGCGGCGTATCGTGGCCGGCTTCGTCCACGACGCGGATGTCGGTGTGGAACATCGGCAGCCCGGTCGAACCGGCCTTTTCAAGCGCCCGCGCCGGGCCGAGCACCGCCGCCCCGCCGGTGGCCTCGGTCAGGCCGTAGACTTGCTGGATGGCGATCCCTCGCCCGGCCCAGGCCTGAATCAGCGGGACGGGCACCGGGGCCGTCCCCGCCAGCGCCCAGCGCACGCTGGACAGGTCCACCTCTTTATAGGCCGGGACCTGCATCATAAAGTTGAGCATGGCCGGCACGGCCAGGAACGAGTTGACCCGGTGCGCCTCCACGGTTTTGAGAAAGCCAGTCGGGTCGAAGGCTTTCATCAGGACCGTCGTCGCGCCGACGTGGGTGTCGATCACCACGTAGATCAGCGCCCCAATGTGGAACAGCGGCAGCGCCACCAGCACCCGGTCGTCCGTGCGCCAGTCGAGACTAAAACTGACCGTGCACGAGTCATAGAACAAATTGTTGTGGGTGAGCACGGCCCCCTTCGGGCGGCCGGTGGTGCCCGCCGTAAACATGATGACGAGCGGGTCGTCGCCCGCGCCTTCGGCTTGCGGCTCGCTGGCCGGTTGCTCTTGAATCAGGTCCTCGTAGGGGTGATCGCCCGCCGGCGCTTCGCCGCCAACCGCCACGTAAGTCCTGGCGGGCAGACCGCCCCGCACCCCGGCCACCGCCTCAGTGAAGTCCGGCCCGTAGGCCAGGGCGCTGATCCCGGCGTCCTGGGCGATGTAGGCGATCTCCGGCGGGGCCAGCCGCCAGTTGAGCGGCACCACTATCGCTCCAATCTTGGCCAGACCAAAGAAACATTCCAGGAACTCCGGCGAGTTCATCATCAGCAGGCCGACCCGGTCGCCGGGTTTGAGGCCCAACCCGGCAAAGGCGTGGGCGGCGCGGTTGGCCCGCTCGTTCCAATCTTTGTAGGTGATCTCGCGCCCTTCGAAGATCAGGCCAACCTTGTTCGGTTCCAGCCGGGCGCGTTTGGCCAGAAACAAACCGATATTGGTTTGCATAGTTCATCCCTCCTCTTTTTCGGTTAAGACATCGCCTTAATTTTCAGCAGCACATCGGCCAGCGCCTGTGGTTGCGTCAGCATCACGTCGTGGCCGGAATGGATCTGGAAAACTTCCCAGCCCAACTGCTGCGCCTTTTTCTCATAAGCCTCAAGATATGGAAACGCGGTGCAACGAATGAAGTATTTGAGGATGCCCTGTGCGGCCGGGTTTTGGACGCGCACTTTTTCTTCAAAGGTCAGGACAGGCGTGTAGACCAGCCGCGCTGCCAGCCAGGCCACCTCTTCTTCACCGGCGTCCCCCAGATAAAAGGCCGCGTCGCCCGGCGGGAGCAGCCAGACATCTTCCGCCCCATCTTCTCTGTTTCTTCCTTCTGCGTCAACCAACGTGGCCCGCATCCCTGCCTCCGATTCAGGCCCCAACAGGTCGAACAGCGATTGGTTGTCCTCCGGGATGAAGGCGTCCAGGAAAACGAGTTTGCTGACCTGTTCCGGTATTGATTCGGCCACGCCGGTGATGACCAGACCGGAATAGCTGTGACCGACCAGAATGACTTCCTGGAGTTGGTTGTCTTGAATGAGCTTAACAATATCCTGAATGTGCAAATGGAGTCCGATGTGCTTACCGGCCGGGTGGTCGTCTGCGCCCATTCCGCTGAGTGTGGGCGCATAGACCGAGACTCCGCGCTGTTTGAGAAAATTCTCGACCTTGTACCAGGCAGAACCGTTGTGCCAGGAACCGTGAATGAGAATATAGGTCATGTTGTGAAATCCCCCTTGCTTACACGTTTATCTTGAACACCCGCAGCGCGTTACCGCGCAGCAGCTTGCGTTTCACCTCGACCTCCAGCCCCAGCGCTTCCACATCGTCCAGGCAGCGCCGGAAGGAGAGCAGCGGGTAGTCCGTGGCCCACAGCACCTTGTCCTGTCCCCAGCCGCTGGCGAACTTGACGAACGACTCCGGCCAGCGTTTGGCCGGGCGGGCCGAGGTGTCGATGTAGACATTGGGATGTTTCCAGGCCAGGATCATCATCTCTTCGTGCCAGGGTTGGCCCAGGTGGGCGCCGATGATCCGCAGGTCGGGGAAGGCCAGGGCCACTTCGTCCAGATAGATCGGCCGCCCGGCCTCGGAGGGCAGCAGCGGGCCGGTGTGCCCGACCTGGAGGGCGACCGGGATGTCGTACTCGCAGCACTTGGCGTAGATGGGCCAGTAGGCGCGATCATTCGGCGGCAGGCCGGTGATGCCGTCCCCGTAGGCGTACGGCTCCAGCCGCAGGGCGATCAGGCCCAGTTCTTCCACCATACGCTTGATCTCGCCCAGGACCTGCATCGGCTTGCCGCGCGGATCGACCGTGCCGCAGCCGACGAACTTGTCGGGATACCGGCGCACCCAGGCCGCCACCATATCGTTGGTCACCTGCACCCCTTCGTAGACAAAGGCCGACAACACGGCCATGTCCACCCCCGCCTCCTCCATCTCGGCCAGCATCGTTTCGATGTCACTGCCTTCGACAATCTTGGCCGGCGCGCGGTAGCGGTCGAACACGTGGCGGAACGAATCCGGCCACATCCTGGCCGCCTCCGGCGTAATACACGAGGCCCAGGCGTCAATTGCCCCATTTTGGGTTTTGGATTTTGGGTTTTGGATTTGCATTTTTTGCCCCTATGTTTTTTTGCCCCCCCGCTCCTCCGCCCCCCTGCTCAACCATCTATCGCTTCTTTGGCAATGATCTCCCGCATAATCTCGCTCGTCCCCGCGCCGATGCCAAAGGCAGCCACGTCGCGGTAGAAGCGGGCCACAGGGTACTCCTCCATGTAGCCGTAGCCGCCGTGCAGTTGCAGGGCCGTTTCGGCCACTCGCTTGACCAGTTCGCAGGCATACAGCTTGGCCATCGAGACCTCCTTCTGGGCGGAGCCGGTGCGATTGAGCCGGTCGCAGGCGAAGTAGGTCAGTTGGCGAGCGGCCTCCATCCGGGTCAGCGTATCGGCCAGCCGGTGCCGCCAGACCTGGTGGCGCAGGATCGGTTGGCCGAACACCTCTCGCTCGTGACCGTACTTCCGCGCCTCTTCCCACAGCACTTGCATAATGCCGTTGGCGAACGAGGCCAGCACCAGTCGCTCACCCTGAAACAGGTCCATAATGTAACCAAAACCGCGCCCCGCCTGGCCCACCAGGTTGCGGGCCGGCACCCGGCAATCCTCGAAGAACAGTTCCGCCAGATCGGATGAATGGGTGCCCATCTTCTCCAGGGCCCGGCCGACGCTGAACCCCCTGGCGTCCGTGGGCACCAGGATGATGCTCACCCCCCGCGCCCCCTCCCCACCGGTGCGCGCCGCCAGCGTAATGAAGTTGGCCCGGGTGCCGTTGGAGATGAACGTCTTCGAGCCGTTGATGACGAAATCGTCCCCCTCCCGCCGGGCCGTGGTGCGCAGCCCGGCCACGTTTGAACCGTAGCCCGGCTCGGTGATGCCCAGGGCGGCGATCTTCTGGCCGGCGATGGCCGGGGCCAGGAACTCGCGTTTCTGTTCCGGCGTGCCGTACTTATCGATCACCGAGGTGGCCATTTCGCTTTGCACCAGCAGCCCCACCCCCAGGCCCAGGCTGTGGCAGCGCACGATTTCCTCGCACAGAATGACGGTGTACCAGTAATCCATGCCCTGCCCGCCGTACTCCTCCGGGAAGCGCAGGCCCAGGTAGCCCATCTCTCCAAAGGTGCGAAATAGCTCGGTCGGGAACATCCCCGCCGCTTCCCACTCGTCGGCCTGCGGCCGCAGTTCCTTCTCTACAAAGGCCCGCAGCGCCTTGCGGAAGAATTCGTGTTCCTGGTTAAAATAGATGCTTTCCATCCTTGTGCTCCTTTGCTCATCCCACGGACTCGCGGCCGATGATCTCGCGGGCGATGATCAGTTTTTGAATCTCGGCCGTCCCATCGCCGATCTGCCAACCCATCACGTCGCGCAAGCGCTGCTGCAGCGGATGGCGGTCGGAATAGCCCAACTGACCGTGGATCAACAAACAGCGATGAATGATGTCCACGCAGGTCTTCGGCAGCCACCACTTGGCCATAGCCGCTTCCTGGCGGTGAGGCCGGCCCTGGTCCCGCAGCCACAAGACGCGGTAGCAAAGCCAGCGACCCAATTCGATGTAGGTGGCCGCCTCGGCGATGGAAAACGACACGGCCTCAAACGCGGTGATAGGGCGTCCGAAGGCCCGACGCTCGCGGCCAAAAGCGATGGTCTCTTCCAGGGTCTGCTGCGCCGCGCCCAGACATTTCAGGCCGATGAGCGCCCGGTTGTAATCAAAGGCCTCCATGATGATGCCAAATCCCTGGTTCTCTGGGCCCAACCGATTGGCGACCGGCAGCCGAACGTCTTTCAGGATCATCTCGCCGCGCGGCAGCGCCCGGCCGCCCAGGCTGCGTTCGGGGCGCAGCGTGACCCCCGGCGCATCGCGAGGCAGGATAAACAGGCTGATGCCGCGTGCCCCTGGCTCGTCAGGGTTGGTGCGCGCCAGCAGAAACCAGCCGCTGGCGTTCAGCAGACTCACGCTGGCTTTCTCGCCCGTAACGATATACTCGTCTCCACGACGGAGCGCCGTAGTCTTCAGGTGTGCCGCGTCAGAGCCGCCCTGGGGTTCGGTCAACGCGATCCCCAGGATGCGGTCGCCCCGCGCCAGGGCGGGCAGCCACTCGCGGCGCTGCCTTTCGGTGCCGTAGGCGAGGAACGCGTCCACCAGTGTGCCGAAGGCGAGGATCGCCAGGTTGAAATCTCCGCGGGCCAGTTCTTCGGCGATCAGACCACAAGTTACCCGGTCCGTCCCAGGCCCGCCATACGATGCTGGTACGGTCGTGACCAGATAACCTTGCTGACCCATACGGCGGATGAGATCCGCAGGCACTTGTTCTGTGCGGTCCCACTCCTGATAGCGTGGCAGCAACTCCTGCAGGGCAAAGGCACGAACTTCCTGACGCAAGCGCTCCTGAGTCTCGCTGAAAGAGAAATCAAGCATATCGACTCTGCTCCTTACTCATCAACTCACCGTTCCTTTGCCAGGCCTGGCTCGTTCGTGGTTGAGTGTTTCCCGCCAGCCTGTTTCGGCCGAACGAAACGACCATCCCAGTTCCCGCTGTGCCTTCGCTGACGCAGAGAGCCAAGTGGCATAGCCGGTAGCGGCCGCCTCGCGGGACAGGGGAGGTTCACGGCCAATCAGCCGCGCCACGCCTTCGAGAATCGCCAGAAACGGCCACGCCAGCCAGCGCGGGGCATAAGCTCGCGGCGCGGGGATGCCTGTTAGACGTTGCCATAGCGCGAACATCTCTCTTTGCTGTAGTGGTTCGCCGGACAGGATATAAGTTTGACCGTCTTGTCCACGCTCGGCCGCCAGGAGAATGCCGGCAGCGACATCCTCGACGTGGGTGTGGTTGAAGGCGCCCTCTGGCCCCAGGGCGACAGGCAAACGGCGGCGTAAGTACATCCGCGCCAACCAACCCATCTGGCCGGGATCGTCCGGGCCGTACACCAACGCTGGCGCAGCGATGATGACGGGCGACCCCTGGGCAGCTAATGTCTCAGCGTACTCGTGCGCCACTGTCTTGGTACGGTCATAGGCTGAAAAGAAGGGGGAACGGCGTTGGAAGGTCTCGTCAATGATTTGCCCATTCGTGTCTCCAAATGCCGTCGTCGAACTGACGTAGACAATCCTGGAAACGCCGAGTTCCAAAGCCAGGTCGAGGACGTTCTGTGTGCCGCCCACATTGATCTGCTCCATCAGGGACACGTCACGAACCCCAAATTGATACCAGGCCGCCAGGTGAAAAACAGTGTCAGCCCCCTGCATCGCCGCCCGCATCGATGCTTTATCGGTCACGTCCCCCGGCACGATCTCCACGCCCAGGAAGCGCAGCGCGTTGGCTTTGGACGGCCGTCGAGCCAGGCAGGTGACGGCGTACCCCTGGGCGCGTAACTGGCGGACTACATACCCGCCAATGAAGCCGGTGCCGCCGGTGATAAAGGCGCGTTGTCCCATCCTCGTCCCTTCTGCGTACTTCTCGTCTATCTTAGCTCGACTTTGTACATTTGCCAGTTTTGACCCCATATGTAGTGGTTTGGCGCCCTAGCGAGACACTACATGTAGGGGTAAAAGGCCGTTTTGTACAAAGTCGAGCTTAGCTAGTGCACTGTCAATGTCAAATTGACGGGTAATGTAGGTCGCCCCGCTAAAGCAACGATGATTCCGCCAGCCGGGGCAGGCACAAGGCCATGCCTCTACCCCTCATTTTAACATTGACAAGGTACTAGTACCTCATCAGACTGATTTTGATAAACTCAGCGAGCACCTGAAAAGA
>JBHHXL010000102.1:0-13427 GCA_046757065.1 Anaerolineae bacterium | reverse complement strand
AAACTAACACGCTTCGCGTGTCCTACATTACCACACAATTCCTCACAGAGCCAAAAATTCTAAGGGAGTTTTGTAAACCAAAGAGAGGAGAAGTGAATGAAGAACAAGTGGCTGTTTCTGTCCTTGGGCGTTTTGGCGCTCGTGATGTTGGTTGCGGCGCAGTGCGGCGCGCAGCCAGAGACGGTGACCGTGGTCGAAACGGTCGTCGTCGAGAAAGAAGTAGAGAAGGTTGTAACTCAGGAAGTAGAAGTGGAGAAGGTGGTCACTCAAGAAGTCGAAGTGGTGGTCACCAAGGAAGTCGAAGTTGAGAAGGTACTGACCTCCCGCGGGCAGGGGGGAACCCTGACCATTCTCTATTGGCAGGCGTCCTCAATCCTCAACCCATACCTCTCCGGCGGGACGAAGGACCTGGATGCTTCGGCCATCGTGTTGGACCCGCTGGCCTACTATGATGAGACTGGCCAGTTGGTACCCGTCCTGGCGCAAGAGATTCCTACCCTGGATAACGGCGGTTTTGCCGAGGACCTGACCAGCATTACCTGGAAGTTGAAAGAAGGTCTGGTCTGGTCCGATGGCACGCCGGTGACGGCGGAAGATGTGGTCTTCACCTGGGAATACTGCGCCCACCCGGATATGGGCTGCAACGCAGCCACCCAATTCGATGGGGTCGCCAGTGTCGAAGCCCTGGACGAAATCACGGTTCAGGTAAATTTTGAAGAGCCGAAACCCTTCCCCTATGGCCCCTTCGTGTCATCCATGTCGCCTATCATTCAGAAAGCGCAGTTTCAGGACTGCATGGGAGCCAAGGCCCAAGAGTGCACCGACCAAAATCAAGGCCCGATCGGCACGGGACCCTATAAGGTCAGAGAATTCAGGGCCAACGACGTAGTCATTTACGACGTCAATGAAAACTTCCGCGATCCCAATAAGCCCTTCTTCTCTGAAGTGATCTTCAAGGGCGGTGGCGACGCTGCGGCAGCCGCCCGGGCGGTATTGGAGACCGGTGAGGCGGACTATGCCTGGAACCTGCAAGTCGAGCCGGCCATCTTGAAGCAGATGGAACTGGCCGGCAACGGCAAAGTGGAGACCTCATTCAGTACCTGCGTCGAGCGGCTGATGGTCAACTTTACCAACGACGACCCGAGCCTGGGCGACAAGCGGTCGGAGTGGACGCCGGATGATCCCAACCCCCATCCGTTCAACACCGATCCGGCGGTCCGCCAGGCGCTGTCGCTGGCCATCGACCGCAATGCTATTTCTAGCCAGCTTTACGGGGCGGGCGGGCGGCCAACCTGTAACGTCATCCCCGGCCCCCCGGCCTTTGCCTCCACGGCCAACGACGCCTGTCTCGTCCAGGACATCGGTGGCGCCAACGCGCTTCTGGATGAAGCTGGTTGGGTCGATAGCGATGGTGACGGGGTGCGCGACAAAGATGGCGTAGACTTGAGCATCATCTACCAAACCTCGACCAACCCGGTGCGCCAGAAGACTCAAGCCCTGATCAAGCAATGGTGGGCGCAGATCGGCGTGGAAACCGAGCTGAAGGACATCGACGCCGCCGTCTACTTTGGCGGCGATCCGGCCAGCCCGGACACCTACGGCAAGTTCTACACCGACATCGAAATGTACACCAACTGCGCCGCCGGTATCGACCTGCAGTCCTATCTGGGTAACTGGCAAAGCTCCGAAATCGCCCGGGCTGAGAACCAGTGGTTGGGCAACAACATTCCGCGCTATAACAACCCGGAATATGATGCCCTCTTTGATACTCTGACCAGGACGGCCGACCCTGACGAGCGGGCCGACCTGATCAAGCAGTTGAACGATATGCTGATGCAGGACTACGTGATGATCCCGCTGGTGGATCGGGGCAATGTCTCCGCCCACCGGAACGATCTGTTGGGCGTCCGTCTCAACGCCTGGGACACCGAGATGTGGAATATTCAAGACTGGAGCCGGGCCAGCCAGTAACGTCTCGACCGAACCTGATCAAGAAAGGACGAGGCCGGGCAAAGTGGTCTGCGGTGTAAAACTGTAGGCCACTTTGCGCCATAAAAAGAGACCAACTATTCACCTTGTCACTCTGAGGCGAGGCGAAGCGGAGCCGAAGAGCCTCTCAGCGTGACGCAGGGGTGAACGCCCAGGAAAGAGGCTGTTTATGGGAAGATATTTTGCCCGCCGCCTGTTAACGGCCATCCCCACTCTGCTGGCCATCAGCTTCGTGATCTTTGCGATTCTGGATTTGGCGCCGGGTGATCCAACGGCCAGCCTGCCGATGACCATTCCCCAGGAGGTTCGGGAACAAATTCGGCAATCTTTGGGGATTGGCCAGCCCTTTCATATTCGTTATCTCAAATGGATGCAGCAGTTCTTTATCACTGAACCGCTGAACATCGCCGAGACTATGTTTGATGTGGAAATAGGGGATTCGACCAATCGGCTGCGTTTAAGATCGTGGGCGACCAAAGGCCCTGTGATCGATCTCATCATCGAACGTACGCCCCAAACGCTATGGGTGGTGGGTCTGTCTTATGTGATTGCGGTCATCCTGGCCATCCCGCTGGGGGTGATCTCGGCGGTGAAACAGTATTCTGTTTTGGACCAGGTTAGCACCATCTTCTCAATTATCGGTTACTCGGTGCCCACCTTTTTCACCGGCCTGGTCTTTATTATTATTTTCAGCGCAAAATTGAAATGGTTCCCCTCGATTTATGATACGACCCATAAAGTGGTCGACTTCGAGAGCTTTATCGTCCAGGTCAAGCAGATGATCATGCCGGTAACAGTCCTGGCCCTGTTTCAAATCGCCACGCTGAATCGCTTTACCCGCTCCTCGATGCTGGATAATCTCAGCCTGGACTACGTTCGCACGGCCCGGGCCAAGGGATTTCGGGAACGTTATGTAGTCACCAAGCACGTCTTGCGAAACAGTCTGATCCCGGTTGTGACCCTGGTGGCCCTGGGGATTCCGGCTATCTTCGGCGGCGCGATTATCACCGAGCAGATCTTCCGGGTCAATGGCCTGGGCGCCTTACTGATTATCGCCATCCAGGGCAGCGACATCCCTCTGGTAATGACCCTGACCTTTATCTTTGCCATTCTCATCGTGGCCTTTAACCTGGTCGCCGATATTATTTATGGGGTCCTGGACCCCCGCATTCACTTCGAGTAAAGGAAAAGCTATGGCCGTCAGAACCGAGGTAGCGCCTATTCCCGGCGCGGCCAAGAGAAAGCATCGCACCTTGTGGGGTGATGTCTGGAACCAATTTCGCCGGCATCGGTTGGCTATGGTCGGTTTGATCATCCTGACTTTGCTAGTTGCCGGTGTCTTGTTTGGTCCCTTTATTTACACCGCCGATCCGGACTATATCGACTTTTCCATCGCCAACCTGCCGCCCTCACCGGGACATCTGTTGGGGACAGATGATCTGGGGCGGGATACCCTGGCCCGCAACCTGGTGGGGGGGCGGATTTCCATCGCGGTTGGCCTCGTCGCTATGCTGATCGCCATCTTTATGGGCACGTTGATCGGCGTTTTGTCCGGCTATTATCCGAAACTCGACGGCCCTCTGATGCGTTTCACCGATATGATGCTGGCCCTGCCGCTCTTGCCGTTGTTGCTGGTCATTATTTTGCTCTTTCGTGATACCTTGCGGTCGTTATTTGGGCCGGAGACCGGGATTTTTCTGCTGATCGTCTTTGTGATCGGCATCCTCAACTGGATGGCGACCGCCCGCGTGGTCAGGGGCTCGGTGTTGTCCGTCAAGGAAAAAGAGTTTGTGGAGGCTGCGATCAGCGTGGGCGCCGGGCAGCATATCATCCTGGCCCGGCATATATTTCCCAATATCTTGAGTCCGATCATCGTTGCCGCCACCTTGAGCGTGGCCAGCGCGATTTTAACGGAGTCGGCCCTGTCTTTCCTGGGGCTCGGTTTCCCCCCCGATGTGCCCACCTGGGGCCGTCTGTTGTTTGACGGCCGGGACTTCCTCACCTTCAACCCGAATATGGTCATCTGGCCCGGCATCTTCATTTCCCTGACCGTCCTGGGCATCAACTTTATGGGCGATGGCCTGCGCGATGCGCTGGATCCAAGGTTGCGCGGGCGTTGAAAACCGGGACTCCGCGCGCTTGACGCTGTTGATGGGCATAGCTCCGTTCCCAAAATGAGTTGGGAAGTTCAGAAATTGGAGTCCAAACCTTGGTTTGGAAAGGCCAAAGCAAGCTTTGGACTCCGTTTCCAACTAAAATTGAACACACCCAAATGATTCGGGCCGTAGCCCAGATTCTTAAGCATGATCTGGGCTTGAATTAAGGTTCCTCTCATCTGCCTCTGCTACACTACCCCGAAAATGAGCCCTTTGGAACCCTATAGGAGAATGTGATGCCCCCTCGCCAAACTCGTTCATGGCTGGTCGGCCTGATTATAACGACCGTTCTGTGCAGCGTGTTGGCTGGCGCGGCGGTGGGCGGCCTGGCCGGTTATTTTGCCGCCACCGAACTCGTGCCCCAGGCACAACTGACGGCTGCCGGGCCGACGTCCCCGTCCTCCGTGGACAGCGCCGTGTCCGAATTGCAGCGCGTGGCTCCAGCCGAACCGTCCCTGCCGGCGGTGCGGCAGTCGCTAACCGTGACCGAGGAATCGGGCAACGTCGATGCGGTCAATACGGTCTTGCCGGCGGTGGTTACCGTCCTCACCCAGGGGTCGCGTGGAGCGGGCAGTGGATCGGGTTTCTTCATCAGCGCCGACGGTTATCTGGTTACCAACCACCACGTCGTGGCCAATGCCCGGGACATTGTGGTGGTGTTTGCCCAGGGAGGCACGGCGGAGGCGACGCTCATCGGCTCAACCCCCGATTTTGACCTGGCCGTCTTGCAGGTTAACGAGGCGATCCCGGTGGTCGTCGAGTGGGGCGATTCCGGGGAACTTCCGCTTGGCTCGCACGTCATTGCCATCGGATCGGCGCTGGGTCGCTATCAAAACACCGTCACCGCCGGGGTGTTGAGCGGTTTCAACCGGGAGTTGGGGGAGTTGCGGGGGCTGTTGCAAACCGACGCGGCCATCAATCAGGGCAACAGCGGCGGGCCGCTGATCAACCTGTCCGGGCAGGTGATTGGTATCAACACCGCCATCGTTCGCGGTGGCTTCCGAAACGTCGAGGGCGTGGGCTTCGCCATCCCCAGCAACATCGCCCGCACGGTGGTGCGTCATCTGATCGAAAGCGGCGAGGTCACCCAACCGTTCCTGGGCGTGCGTTACCAGCCCCTCAACCCCCAATTAGCCACGGAAGAGGAACTGGCGGTGGTCGAAGGGGCGTTCATTCAGGAAACGATTTCGGGTACCCCCGCAGATCGGGCGGGCCTGCAGGCCGGGGACATCATCCTGGCCGTGGACGGCAAATCCGTCGATGACCGGCATCCGCTCGTCAGCCTGCTCCTGGAGCACGTGGCGGGGGAAACGGTCAACCTCGAAATCCTGCGCGATGACCAGATGTTTGAAACCGAACTTGTTCTGGGGGAACGGTGATAGACTGGACGAAGGACGAAAGAGCAGATGTTGGCCGGACGTTGTGGTCGTAGTTAGCTCTGGTTGAGAAACGGCTTGAGGTAAAACGAAAGAAAGTTCAGCGGCCCGTCGCCCGCCCGCAGAACCGGCGCTTCGGCGCGAGGAGTGGCCAGCACCACGTCGTATAACCCCACATCTTGATCGAGTCCGCTGGCCTGGATTTGGCCCTGGCCGTCGACGATGTATAGAAACAGGTCCTCGCCCGGCTGCGGCAGCTCAACCGCCGTTTGCCCGCCGGCGGGGACGAAGGTACTGGTCAGGCGGGCGCTGACGTGCGAATCGGTTGCGCCATTCGGGCCGATGATGTCGCGCACCTGGCCATCGCCAACCTGACGCGGGGCCATATCGCTCAGTTTAACCTGCTCGTACTGCGGCCCTAAGCCCCAAAATTCCACCCTGGGCAGAAACCAGATTTGAATGACCCGGGTTGAGGCGTCGGTGACGTTTAGCTCCTGGTGCTCGATGTAAGCGCCGGAGAACATACGCTGCACTTCCCCGGCCGTAATCGTGCCCCGGCCACCAATCGTGTCCTCGTGATAAACCTCCCCCTCGATGACGTAAGTGTAAATCTCTAGATTGCGGTGCGGATGCCAGCCGAACCCGTTCCGGGGGGCGATCTGGCTCATGTGCGCGGTCAGCATCCCGCTCAAGCGCCCCAGGGGACTGTACGCGCCGACGGCGAAGTGGGCCGTCAGCCAGTGCACCGGCTGGACGGTGGGGAAGGTCGAGGCTTTGTAGAATTGCAGATCGGCCTTCTGGTCTAAACCCTGGATCACGCTCTCAAAGTATGCCTGGTAGTTGACGCTCATGGCAGCCTCCATTCCCCTCTGACGACCCGGCGCGTCGATTTCTTACGCTGCGACTCGGTCAATGAGGGCATTGGGTAATTCAGTTTAGCTCCCAAATACCCGTTCTTTAAACCCATCAAATCCTTGGGGAACTCCTTGCCCCCTTTCGGCGTCCAATGATATAGTGAATAGGGACCATCTAAATTCGGGTTTTTGAGGTTTGGTGTGGTTTTGTAGCCCAAGCTGTTAGCTTGGGCGGGTCAAACTAACAGTTTGACCTACGTTAACTACGACCACACAATTCCTCAGAGAACCCTAAATTCTTTCATTTGAAAGCGACATCACAATGAACCGAACCTTCTTCCTCCTCGTTCCATTTGCCCTGACCCTGGGTTTGATCCCGGCCTGCGCCCCTGGAGCCGGCGGCCAGACCCAAACCGCAAACGTTACCACGCCGCCGCCGGCAGTGACTTCGACGGCCACGCCGACGCCCCTGCCGCCCCGGCCCCAGGTAGCGTTCACCCCCGTGCCGGAGGGCAGCCTGTCGCCGGTGGTCATCGACCGCGCGCCGCAACGCGGCCAGACGCTGCCGCCGGAGGGCGTTGTCGAGCTGGTCTTTGACCGGGCGATGGACCGGGCCGCCGTCGAGGCCGCCTTCAGCCTGCAACAGCCCCTGGCCAGCGCCGGTGCGACCACCATCAGCCAGGTGGCGGGCGCCTTTGCCTGGCCCGACGCGCGCACGCTGCGCTTTAAGCCGGAGCAGCCGTTGCAGCGCGGCGCGGTCTACGACGTGATCTTAACCCAGGCCGCCCGGGCCGCCGACGGCGCGCCGCTGGCCGAACCCTATCTGTTCCGTTTCACGGCCACCGGCTTCCTGGAGGTGGGCCAGGTCATCCCCGCCGGCGGCTCGCTGGACGTCGAGCCGGAGGCCAGGATCACGGTGATGTTCAACCGCCCGGTGGTGCCCCTGACCACCCTGGCTGAGCAGCAAAACCTGCCCCAGCCGCTCGAATTCGAGCCGCCGCTGGCCGGGCAGGGGGAATGGCTCAATACTTCGATCTACCTGTTCACCCCCGCCGAGCCCCTGGCCGGAGGCCAGACCTACCAGGCTCGCGTTAAGGCCGGTCTGGAGAACGCCGGCGGGGCGCTGCTGGTCGAGGATTTCGTCTGGGAGTTCAGCGTGGCCCCGCCGCAGGTGGTTTGGGTCGAGCCGGGTGACGGCCAGACCCTGGTCGATGTCGATACCGCCCTCACCGTCCAATTCAACCAGCCAGTTGATCCGGCCTCGGTGGCCCAGGCCCTGCGCCTGGAGCGCGGCTCGCGCCGGGTGCGGGGCGACTTCGAGGTTCGAGGCAACACCGTCGTCTTCACCCCGGCCGAACGGCTGGATTTCGACAAAACCTACCAACTGACCATCGAGCCGGGCGTGACGTCCGCCGCCGGCGGCAAGGGGATGGCCGGCGCTTTTCGCTCGCGCTTCACCACTGTTCCCCTGCCGGCCATCGTCGATACCGATCCCCGCAACGGCGAGCGCGACGCCTGGCCCTTCACTGATTTCACCATCTATTTCAACGCCCCCATCGACCCCGCGACGGTGATGCCGCACATCAAGATGAGCCCGGCCATCACCGCCACCGAGGTCTTTTCCTACTACTCGCCCTGGGACCACAGCTTCACCTTCGATTTTGGGGCCAAACCCTCGACCGACTACGAGGTGGAAATCTCGCCCGGCATCGCCGATCCCTACGGCAACGCCATCGGGCGCGGCAAAACGGTCCGGTTCCGCACGGCCCGCCTGGAACCGGATTACCGGCTGCGCGTGCCCGATTTCGTCGGCACCTACAACGCCAACGACCCGGCCCGGGTGTTCGTCAGCTACGTCAATATCGACGACCTGACCCTGCGCCTCTATCGCCTGGATGGGGGCCCGGATATCATCGGGCAGAGCTATTTGTATCGCGACGATTTCACCCCGCCCGCCGATCAACTGCTGCGCGAGTGGGACGTGCGCCTGGATGCTCCGCTCAACGAGAAGAAGTTTGCCCAGGTCGATCTGGTCGACTCGGCGGAGGGAACCCTGGCCCCCGGCCTCTATCTCCTCGACACGGAGTCGCCCGACATCGATCCCGACCGCCGTTACCGCTATGGCCGCCGCCACCTGCTCGTCGTCTCCGAGATCAACCTGACCGTCAAGAGCGGCCAGCGCGATGCCCTGGTTTGGGCCACCAACCTGGCCAGCGGCCAGCCCGTCAAGGATTTGCCCCTGACCTTTTTCGATAACGACCTGAACCGCCTCGGTGCGGCCACGACCGGCCCAGACGGCGTGGCCCGCCTCGAGTTGCAAGGCAGCTACCGGCGGGGCCTGCTGGTTCTGGCGGAGGAGCCGTTCGCCGCCGGCTCCAGCGACTGGACGCGCGGCATCAACCCCTGGGACTTCGGGCTGGACCTGGCCTACGAGCTGCCCGATTTCAACCTGCACCTGTACACCGACCGGCCCATCTACCGCCCCGGCCAGACCATCTACTTCAAGGGCATCATCCGGGCCGAGGATGACGTCGAGTTCCGCCTGCCCGACGTGGGCCAGGCCCAGGTCGTGGTTTACGACGCCGCCTACGAGCAAATCTACCAGGAGCTGCTGGATGTCAGCGCCAACGGCACCTTCAACGGCGAGTTGACGCTGGATCAGGGCGCGGCGCTGGGACCTTATCAGTTCGAGGTCCAGTTCGCCGGCCAGTACTTCGCCGATTCCGTCCAGGTGGCGGCCTACCGCCCGCCGGAGTTTGAGGTGGGCGTCGAACCCGGCCGGCCTGAGATCGAGCGGGGCCAGGGCGCGACGGCCACCGTCAACGCCACCTACTTCTTCGGCGGGCCGCTGGCCGGTGCGCATGTTGAGTGGAACCTGCTGGCCGAGACCTTCATCTTCAAGCCGGCCCAGTTTGGCGGCTACACCTTCAGCGATGTGGACGATCCCTACGTCTGCCTGGAGTGCTGGTGGTGGTATCAGGATAGCGTTCCCATCCCCGTTCTGAGCGGCGCCGGGCAAACCGATGCCAGCGGCCAGTTGCAGATCGAGCTTGACGGGGCGGAGCTGGCCGACCTGCTGCCCGCAGGGAGCCAGCGGGTCATCCTGGAAGCGACCATCACCGGCCCGGACAACCAGGTCGTGGCCGGGCGCGAGGCGTTCATCGTCCATCGCGGCGATTTCTACCTCGGCCTCAGCCCCCGGGAGCACGTGGCCGACGCCGGCCAGGAGACGTCTATCGACCTGGTGGCCGTCGATTGGGCTGGGGAGCGTCTGCCCGGCAAGGATTTGACGGTTAGCCTGGTCAAGCGCGAGTGGATCAATACCTTCGTCGAAAGCGAGGGCGGCGGCGGTTATTGGGATTGGCAGATCGAGGAGACCCCCATCGACGAGGTCAGCCTGACCACCGACGGCCAGGGCGAAGCGGTGGCGACCTTTACCCCGCCGCAGGGGGGCGTCTATCACGTCATCGCTGCGGAAGCAACGGTACCCAAAGAGGACACCCAGTCCGACTCTACCGATGACAGGGACACTGGGGACAAACCGGAGCCTACGGAAGCAGGGGAGGGCCGCATTCGCAGTTCCCTCTTCCTGTGGGTGGCCGGAGAAGACCGCGTCTCCTGGCGGCGCGAGAACCACGACCGCATCACCCTCATCAGCGACAAGCTGGCCTACGAGCCGGGCGAAACCGCCGAGATTCTGATCCCCTCTCCCTTCGACGGGCCGCACACGGCGTTGGTCACCGTCGAGCGCGGGCGGATCATCCAACACGAGGTGATCGCGGTCACCAGCAACAGCCAGGTCTACGAGTTGCCCATCGACGACGGTTACGCGCCCAACATCTACGTCTCGGTGGTGCTGGTCAAGGGCCAGGACGGGGATAACCCGCTGGCCGACTACAAGGTGGGTATCCTGCCCCTGGATGTGACCGCCTCGGCCCAGACCTTGCAGGTTAGCATCACCCCCGATAGCGACCAGGCCGAACCGGGGCAGGAGGTGACTTACACCCTGGAAGCGACCGACGCCCTCGGCCAGCCCGTGGCCGGGGCGGAGTTCTCGCTCGATTTGGTGGACAAGGCGGTCTTGAGCCTGCAACCGCGCCCGCCCGAAGCCATCGTCCAGGCGTTTTACGGCCGGCGCGGGCTGGGCATCCAGACGGCCAGCGGGTTGGCCGTGTCGGTCAATCGCTTCCTGGAAGAGCTTGAGGAGGATTTGGGCATGGTGGCCCAGGCCGAGGCGCGTGGAGGAGGCGCTGTCCCGCCCGCCCCCGGAGCCCTGCCCGTTGAGGAGTTTGCGGTTGAAGAAGCCGAAGCGCCGGTGGCCCAGGATGCGGCCAGGGCTGAACCTCCCCCGCCTCCGCCGGGCGTGGACGTGCGCCAGGAGTTTGCCGACACCGCCTATTGGAACCCCCTGGTCGTCACCGACGAGGCGGGCCGGGCCGAGGTGACTCTGGCCCTGCCCGATAACCTGACCACCTGGACGATGCGCGGCGTGGGCGTCACTCCCGGCACGCAGGTCGGGGAGGGGCTGGTCGATCTGGTTTCCACGATGCCGCTGCTGGTTCGCCCCGTCGCCCCGCGCTTCTTCGTGGTCGATGACCGGGCCGAGCTGGCGGCCAACGTCAGCAACAATACCGATGGCGACCTGGTGGTCGAGGTCAGCCTCAGCGGCGAGGGCATCCTGCTGGCCGGGGACGCCCAGGGCGTGCAGACCGTATCCATCCCAGCCCGGGGCGAAATCAAAGTCACCTGGGACGTGTTCGTTCAGGACGTGCCCAACGCCCAACTCATCTTTGCCGCTGTCAGCGCGGATGGCCGCTATCAGGATGCCAGCAAGCCGCGCCTGAGCACCGGCCCCGACGGGGGCCTGATGGTCCTGCGCTACACCGCCCCCGACATCGTGGGCGCCGCCGGCCAACTGGTCAGCGGGCCGGACTCGCGGACCGAGATCGTGGCCCTGCCGCCGCGCTTCGACGACCGGCGCGGGCAGTTGAGCCTTCAACTCGATCCGAGCCTGGCCGCCGGCATGCGCGAGGGGCTGGATTACCTGGAGCACTATCCCTACGAGTGCACCGAGCAAACCGTCAGCCGCTTCCTGCCCAACGTGTTGACCTTCCGCGCCCTGCAAGAGCTGGGCCTGGAGGACCCCGCGCTGGCCGAACGGCTGCCGGGCCTGGTCGAGGAGGGCCTCAACCGGCTGCTGCTCCAGCAGCACGGCGACGGCGGCTGGGGCTGGTGGTCGGACGATGACAGCAACCCCCACCTGACCGCCTACGTCGTCTTTGCCCTGCTCAAAGCGCGGGAGGCGGGCTTCGATGTGCCCGGCACGGCGGTCGCCAACGGCGAGAACTTCCTGCTCGACAACCTCAAGTCAACCCGCCAGTTGCAGGATTTCCGCGACGCCAACCGCCACGCCTTCCTGCTCTACGTCCTGGCTGAGGACGGCAACGCCCCGCCGGAGGCGCTGGCGGCCTTGTTCAAGGAGCGGGGGAAACTGAGCCACTACGGCAAGGCCTACCTGGCCCTGGCTCTGGCCCTGTCCGGCCCGGACGGCGCGCAAGGAAACATCGACACCCTGCTCTCCGACCTGAACAACGACGCTATTTTGTCTGCGACGGGGGCGCATTGGGAGGAAGAGCAATACGACTGGTGGGCCATGAACACCGACACCCGCTCCACGGCCATCATCCTCGACGCCCTGGCTCGCCTGGACCCCGGCAACGAGCTGATCCCCAACGTCGTCCGCTGGCTGATGGTGGCCCGGCGGGGCGGCATCTGGGAGACGACGCAGGAGACGGCCTGGGCGCTCATCGCCTTGACCGACTGGATGGTCGTCAGCGGCGAGTTGGAGGCCGATTACGAGTACGCGGTGCTGCTGAACGGCGAGGAGCTAACCGCCGGCCGGGCCACGGCGGAGAACGTGCAGGACAGCGTCAAGCTGCACCTGGCCGTGGCCGACCTGATCGCCGATGCGGGCAACACCCTGACCGTTTCGCGCCAGGCCGGGGATGGCCGGCTGTACTACTCGGCCCACCTGGAGGTTTATCTGCCGGTCGAAGAGATCGAACCGGCGGAGCGAGGCATTGTTGTTAGCCGGCGCTACACCCTGGCCGATTGTGACCTGCCTCTGGCCCAATGCCCCGAGGTGCGCGAGGCCCGCCTGGGCGATGTCATCCGGGTGGACCTGACCCTGGTTGCGCCCAACGACCTGTACTACGTGGTGGTGGAAGACCCGCTGCCCGCCGGGGCCGAGGCCATCGACACCGGCCTGGCCACAACCAGTTTGCTGGCCCTGGACCCGGCCCTGCACCGCAGCGCGCAAACCAGCTTCGGCGGGCCCTTCTACGAAACTTACTTCTGGTGGTGGCGCTGGTACAGCCGCAGCGAGTTGCGCGACGAAAAGGTGGTCCTCTTCGCCGACTTTCTGCCCAAAGGGACCTACGAGTACAGCTATACTATGCGGGCCACCCTGCCCGGCGATTACCACGTCATCCCCACCGTGGCCCAGGAGTTCTACTTGCCCGAGGTCTTCGGGCGGAGCGACGGGCGGCTGCTGAGCATCGGCTCGGCGCAGTGATCAAGGCCGGGCCGCCGCCTTCTTCTTGACCATGATCGTGCGTTTGAAGCTGATGACCCGGGTCCCGTCCTGGTTGTATCCCTCCGAGCGGATGGTGACGATGCCCCACTCCGGGCGGGACCGGGACTCGCGCAGGCTCAACACCTCCGATTGGGCGTAGAGCGTATCGCCGGGAAAGACGGGGGCGTGGTTGATCACCTCGTCGATCTGCAGGTTGAAGCCGTTCTGGCTGACGTCGATGACGCTCATCCCCACCACCAGGCTCAGCGTCAACAGACCGACCACCACCGGGCGGCCGAACTCGCTCCTGGCGGCGTAGTCGGCGTTGAAGTGCAGCGGGTTCACGTTCATAGTGATGTGCGTGAACCACATATTGTCGGCCTCGCTGATGGTTTTGCCGTAGGGATGTTTGTAAACGTCGCCCACGGCGAAGTCCTCGAAGTAGCGGCCTTCCCAGCCGGGTTTGATGGTCATAGTT
>JBHHXL010000101.1:0-13443 GCA_046757065.1 Anaerolineae bacterium | reverse complement strand
CGACGGACTTGGAGCACTTGTATTAGGCTATCAATTATGTTATACTGAGCACAGTCGGGATTCCAAGCGTAGAGCGACGTCGGTGACTCAATCCAATGCCGGTTTCTTCAGAAGGCAATTCAATGCTTGTCAAAGGCAGGACGGTTGTTCCCGGCCTGATGCCTGTTGGCATTGGGCCTTTTTAATTTGCAATGTTTCACCCCGCCACCCGGCAAAAAGGCAAAGTGTGATAAGAGGTCGGGTTAAATGAGCCGGACGCATTACCTCTACCAGCTTCAGACCGTCGATAGCGAAATCGAGGCCACGCAACGACGCTTGAAAGAGATCGAGGCGATGATAGGAGAGACGGAGGAGGTGAAAGCGGCTCGCGCCGAGAATGTGCAAGCCGCAGAACGTGTCCGGGTTGCGCAAACATCGATGCAGGACCTGGACCTGGAAGTGAAAAGTCTGGAGCAAAAGATCGCTGAACTGGAAAAGCGCCTTTATAGCGGTTCGGTGCTCAACGCCAAGGAGGCGGCTTCGCTCCAGGACGAGGTGACCTCGATCAAGCGCTGGCACACCCAGCGGGAGGAAAAACTCCTGGGGGCTATGCTGGCCGTTGAAGAAGCCGAAACCGGGCTGGCTGCCAGCCAGGAAAAACTGGCCGCCCTCGAAGCGAGCTGGAACTCGAACCAGGCGGAATTGGCCGCCCAGCGGACGGATTTGCAAGAACGCCTGGCTGCGTTGCAAGAGGAGCGTCCGCTGGCCGTCGCCCGCGTCGCGGAGGACGACCTGGCGGTTTACAACAACCTGCGCCAGAAAAAGGCCGGTCGAGCCGTGACCAATATAAGGAATGGCGTCTGCGTTGGATGCGGGGTTGCGCCTTCGTCCAGCAAGGTCCAACAGGCCCGCAGTGGCCGGGAACTGGTTTTCTGCGGCAGTTGCGGGCGGATTCTACACGTTTAAGCCGGCCGTTCTTTATCTTGCGATGAGGAGGTTATTGTGACCTATCGAAGCATTGGCATAGAAGTCGATGACGGAGCGTACCAACGGGCGGTGAGCCGCGCCGTATCCGAGGGAAAAACAATCAACCAGGTTTTAGCCCGGCTGTTAGTCGACTACGCGCAAAGCGCCACCCAACCTGCCCCGTCCAGACCGGCATCTCCAACCGTTAGCCGGCCGGCACCCACGGCCACAACCTCGACGTACCGGGTGCAATCAGGCGATACGTTGGGGGCCATCGCCCGCAAGGTGTACGGCGACGCCCGCAAGTACCCCATCATCCAACAGGCCAATAACATTACAGACCCCCGGCGGATTTGGGTGGGCCAGGTTCTGGTCATCCCGGCCCTCAATGGAGGGGAGACGGCATCGACCTCGACGACGGCGTCGACCCCCCGCCCCACGGTCACCACCCCCGCCCCGGGGCCGGTGGCCGTCAGCCCTGGAGCCGGCGCCCCTGAGATCACCTGGGTCGGCTCGCCAAACTTCGACCGCCGCCCTAACCCAAACGACATTAGCGCCATCGTGATGCACGCCACGGCCAACGGCAGCCTGGAACGGGTGGTCGATTGGTTTAACAATCCGGCAGCCAGGGTCAGCGCCCATTACACCGTTGGCAAGGATGGGCGCATCGTGCAACACGTGCGCGACCGGGATCGCGCCTGGCACGCCGGCAAGAGCGAGTGGCAGGGCCGCAAGAGCCTCAACGGTTGGAGTATCGGCATCGAAATGGTCAACTGGAACAACGGCCAGGACCCCTACCCCGAGCCGCAACACCAGGCTGTTGTTCAGCTATGCGCCTACCTGTGCCGCAGATACAACATTCGCCCGGACCTGATCATCGGCCACCGGGACGTGTCCCCCGGGCGGAAGACCGATCCGCTCGGCTACGATCTGGAGCGTTTGCGTCGAGAGGTGCGGACCGCCCTGGGGCAATGAGTTCACCTGAATTGCAATCAACCCCAAACTTGTAGACAGTTTATTGAACCGCTGCGGCCCCTTGGTCGTATATGTATTACCCAAGGCAGGTGATGCTGCACGGAACCCTATCGAGCAAATGGGCGAGCTTCTGACGCATGGAGCGCGGCGTCACCTGCCAATAGAAACGGCGTCCAACCCTTGCTCGCATTTGGATTGGACGCCGTTTTTTGGTGGCGATGGAGGAGCGGGCGGCCGGATTCGAACCGGCGACATACAGCTTGGGAAGCTGTCGTTCTACCCCTGAACTACGCCCGCAAATCTGCTGCCATTATAGATAGGCTTGCCCGGTCTGTCAAATGACCGGAAAACCGGAATGTCCCCGAGATCAATGTCCCCCTCCGTCCGCGTGGAGCGCCCGGCGCAAGATAGCTGCCAGGTTTGACTTAAAGCGCTCGGTCCCCAGCGGATGCTCCAGGATTTCGATCTGGTCGGTGGTAGTTTCCACGACCATACGGCTCGTGCTGCCTCTCGTCACCAACGAGACTCGCTCCACAGTTTCATACGGGATAATGCGGGGGTTGGCCTCGTTACCTTTCAGAATGGAAAGCTGGCCCTGCCGGTTGTCCAGTTGCAGGGTCAGGCGGACCGCGTTGGCCTCGGCCTGGCGCGCCAGATGCCGCTCGGCGGCGCGCGATAAGAAGCGGCTACTGCCAACCCAGACGGCGATCGGGCTGATGACCATCACCGCAACGAAGGCCAGAATCAGCGCGCGAGGCTGCTCTCGAACCCCGTAAAGTCCGGCTCCAACGCCCAGCAAGATGGCCCATAGCAAGGCCAGGGCCGGGCCACAGGTGATCCAGGTGGCGCTATAATAGGCCGGTTTCCCCTCAACGGTGATCTTCGAGCCGTATTCCGTTTCCGCTTCTTGCATCGTCGTGGCCAGCAGCGGCGCGCGCAGGGCGATAACCCACCAGGGGCGACGATAGCTGCTCAAACTACCCTACCTCCCCAAAAATCGACCTCATTTTAGCTGAACTGTGCCAGATTCGCAATCATCGCGTATAATTGGGTACTGGTTAACCAGTTAACCAGTTAACCAATCAACCAATTCACCACGCGAAGCGAACCGATCCACCAATCCAGGGGGTAACGATGACCAAGCCCGATTACGAGCTGATGATCGTCGGCGGAGGCCCGGCCGGTATCTCCACCTGGCTGCATCTGCAAAAGCTGGACCCGGCGCTGGCCGCCCGGACGGTGATCATCGAGAAGGCGACCTATCCTCGCCATAAGCTGTGCGGCGGGGGCGTCACCCGCCCCGCCGATATGGTCCTGGCGAAGCTGCGCCTCCGGATAAACGTGCCATCGGTGCCGATCCACAAGGTGGAGCTGCGCTTCGGCCATCGAAAGTACACCTGGCACCGGCCCAATATCTTCCGGGTGGTGCGCCGCCACGAATTCGATCACGCCCTGGCCAGGGCCGCCGTTGACCGGGGGGCGAAGTTGCGCGAGAATGAGGCATTTCGGGACTTTGCGCGGGTGGACGGGGGGTTGTTGGTCGAGACGAGTCGAGGCCAGTACACCGTGCGGGCGCTGATTGGGGCCGATGGAGCCCGGGGCGGCGTCCGGCCAAAGATGGGCCTGGCTGAAAGGCCGCGCGTTTCCCGGCTCATCGAAATCTTAACCCCCGCCGATGCCGGGCTGGCCAACAACACGGCCGTGTTCGACTTCAGCGCGGTCGTTGACGGGCTGCAAGGCTACGTCTGGGATTTTCCCTGCCTGGAAGATGGTCTGGCCAGTATGAACCGGGGCGTTTTCGACAGCCGGGTGCGGCCCGATCGTTCCCGCGCGGATTTGAAACGCATCTTCAAAGGGGCGCTGCAGGCGCGTGATGCCTACGACCCCTCACAACCCTGGGAGGGCCATCCCGAACGCTGGTTCTCGGCCAGGGGCGTTTTCGCCCAGCCCCACGTTTTGCTGGCCGGCGACGCCGCCGGCGTCGAACCGGCGATGGGCGAGGGTATCTCCCAGGCGCTACAATACGGCCAGGTGGCGGCGGCAACTCTGGCGGCGGCCTTCCAAACCGGCGACTTTTCCTTCGACGATTACCGCCGCAGGCTGCTGGCCCACCCGTTGGGCCGGTCCTTGCGCTTCAAGGTGGGATTGGCCCGGCTGATGTACGCCGGCTGGCCCGCTTTCCTGGTGAATGCCTGGTGCGCTGCCGTGCCGGACTTTCTGCTCGACCGGGTGTTCAACTTGCTGGCCCGGCGTTTATATTAGGGAGGAGAACTTCTGGCTAACCTCTCAGGTCTAATAACCGCTGCATTTGGCCCATCCGGGCCTGTAGCGCGTCTGGACTTACCCCCAAACCCCGCAAAACGTCTGTTGCCGGCCCCTCCTCTTCGCGAACCAACCCGAACAGCAGATGCTCGGTGCCGATGTGGTTGTGCCCCAAATGCCTGGCTTCCGCCAGGGCCGCTTCAAGTACCCGTTTCATCGCCGGCGATAAATTGACCTTGCCCGCCCCCGCCGCCTGGCCGGGTTCCAGAGCCTCTTCGACTTGCAAGCGAAGCTCCCCAGGATCGACATGGAGGTCGCGCAAGATGGCCGCGGCCAGGCTGTCCCTTTCCTCGGCCAACCCCAGCAGCAGGTGCTCGGGGCCGATGTGGTTGTGGTGAAGGCGTTCCGCTTCCTGCTGGGCCAGGGTCAAGACGCGCCGCGCGCGTTTGGTAAATCGCTGAAATTTATCCGCCATTGAGCTACCTCCATATTTTTCTGAGCTGGAAAGGTGCCAGGCCCAAACTAATAAGGATAGTATACCACAAAGTAACTGTCCGTAAATAACTCCTCACTTTTTCCCAAGAAACATCCTGCAAAAATGCCAAGTTATTTCCGAACAGCCGCAAAATTGGGAACCTTCGTTGTTCTTCCATCGTCCTTAGATCACAGTGATGCCACGATCTTTAGTGTTGTGCCAGATTGGTTCAATCTCCTAGATTGAACCAATCTAATCCATCCAAACCCTTTGGAGGAATGCCCGATGAAAACCCGAGCCATCAGCCTCATCTCTGTTATCCTTTTTCTCATCCTTAGCCTGGGAGCACCCGCCCCGGCCTTTGCCGACGGCATCATCATCCCCGAACCACCGCCGCCGCCCTGCCTGCACTGCCCCCAGCCGGAGCCGCCCTACCTGACCGTCAAGAATCACCACGTCAATGTGATCATCGAGAACCAGGTGGCGACCACCCGCGTCGATCAGGTCTTCGTCAACGAATCCGAATGGTCGCTGGAAGGGACCTACATCTTCCCCCTACCCGAAGCGGCGGCCATCAGCGAGTTCTCGATGTGGGTTAACGGCGAAAGGGTCGAAGGCCAGTTGTACACCCGCCAGGAGGCGCGCCGCATCTACGAGAGCATCGTCCGGCGCAGGCTGGACCCGGCGCTGCTGGAATACGTGGGCCGCGACCTGTTCCAGGCCAGCATCTTCCCCATCCCGCCCGGCGAGTCGCGCCGGGTGCGCATCGAGTACAGCCAGATTTTGCCGGTCGATAACGGCCTGGTCCACTACGTCTACCCCCTCAGCACCGAGCGTTTCTCAGCCCGCCCCCTGGAAGACGTTTCGGTCACGGTCGAAATTCGCTCGGACGAAGCCATCAAAGCGGTCTATTCCCCCAGCCATCCGGTCAGCATCGACCGGCAGGGCGACTTCCGGGCGCTGGCCGGCTGGGAGGACCGGGACGTTTTGCCCACAACCGACTTCGGCCTGTACTACACCGTCTCCCAGGAAGACCTGGGACTGAACCTGCTCAGCTACAAGAGGGCCGGGGAGGACGGCTTCTTCGTGATGCTGGTTGCGCCCAACGTCGAGGAAGAGCAGGTGGTCGAAAAAGACGTGATCCTGGTGTTGGACACCTCCGGCAGTATGGAGGGCGAGAAGATCGAACAGGCCCGCGCTGCCCTGACCTTCGTCCTGGACCATCTCAATTCCGGCGACCGCTTCAACATCATCACCTTCAGCACCGGCGTGCGCAGCTTCTCCAACCGGCCCGAGCCGCTCAGCGCCCTGGGCGAGGCCCGGCGTTTCATCGACAACATCCGGGCCGAGGGCAGCACCGACATCAACCGCGCCTTACTGGAGGCCCTGGACAGCGCCGACCCGAGCAGCGGGCGGCCGACCATCGTCGTCTTCCTGACGGACGGCCTGCCCACCAGCGGCGTGGTCGAGACGCCGCTCATCCTCAACAACGTCGAGCAGGCCGCCGGCGAGGGGGTGCGCATCTTCCCCTTCGGCGTGGGCGACGACGTCGATACCATTCTGCTGGACAGCCTGGCCCGCGACCAGCGGGGGGCCAGCGCCTACGTTCGCCCCGGCGAGCGCGTCGATGAGGAGGTCAGCGCTTTCTACGCCAAAGTCAGCACGCCCGTGCTGGCCGACCTGCGCCTGTCGGTGGAGGGGGTGCGCCTGGAGGACACCTTCCCCTGGCCCCTGCCCGACCTGTTTGCCGGGACCCAATTGGTGCTGACCGGGCGCTACCGCCAGGGCGGGCCGGCCCGGGTCATCCTGGAAGGCGAGGTCAACGGGCGGCAACGCACTTTTGTCTACGACGATTTGACCTTCGCCCGGCAGGGCGGGCAGGATTTCATCCCCCGCCTGTGGGCCACGCGCAAGATCGGCCACCTGCTCAACGAGGTGCGCCTGCGCGGCGAGACGCCGGAGATCATCGACGAGATCGTCAACCTCAGCATTCGCTACGGCATCATCACCCCCTACACCTCCTTCCTGGTCGAGGAGCCCGACGACGCGTTGACCGAGGAGGGCCGCAACTTCATCATCGAGCGCGAGGTCGAAAGCGCAGCGGAAGCCCCGGCCGCGCCCTCTTCCGGCGCAGCCGCCGTCGATGCCGCCGAGGCCCAATCGGCCCTGGAGAGAACCGACCTGGCCGCCCCGCCTCCGATGGCCACCGCCGCTCCGGGCGGCGCGGGCGGCCCGAGCCTGGCCGCCGCCAACCCGGTGGCGGTCGTTGGGGATAAGGCATTCGTCTACCGCGACGGGGTGTGGACCGACACCACCTTCGACCCCAGCCGTATGTCGGCCCGACAATTGCCGCTCGGTTCGCCCGACTTCTTCGACTTGTTGAACGCGCAGCCCGAAGTTGGCCGCTATTTCGCCATCGGCCAGCGGGTCATCGTCGTCATCGACGGGCAGGCGTATGAGTCAACCGCGCCCGACCCGGCCCTGTTGGACGAAGCGCCCGTCACCACGCCGGGGGCGCCGACCATTCCCCCCCTGCCGACCGCAACCGGCAAACCGGCCGAGGCCGAAGCCATCTACGCCACCCCCAGCGCGGATGTGGTCGAAGGAGAGCCGCCGGACGCGCCAGATACTCTGGGGGGAACGCTCGCCCCGGGCGGGCAATTCCTGACCGCGTTTTGCCTGGGAGGGTTGGCGGTTGCGCTGGCGGGCGGGTTGGTGGTTGGCGGGGTCTGGCTGGCCCGGCGAGGTACATAGGAAAAAGGTACCAGTCGGCGCTAGTTACCAATTTTATGGTGAGTTAATTCCGGCCTTATGTTTAATAACTATTGCAATTAGTCATAAGACTCTGCTATAATAGGGGTAAGTTTTATGTTTAGGCGTGGCCTGCCGGGAGAGGACGTGCAGACCACCCTCACCCTGCCGGACCTGGGGATGCACCGGCGTCCATAGTTTAAGAAATGGAGGGAAGTATGAAAAAACTCTACCTGATCCTGGCCCTGGTTATCGTGCTGCAGCTGGCCCTGGTGCCGGCGAGCCACGCAGCGCCGCCCGAGTCCGGGGGATTCTGGCACACGGTTCGCTTCGGCGAAACCCTGACCAGCATTGCCTGGCGGTACGGCGTCTCGGTCCAGGCCATCGCTCAGGCCAACGGCATCGCCAATCGCAACTTGATCTTTGCCGGATCCGTGTTGTGGATTCCAGCTCGTCCTGTCTACTCTCCGCCGGGACGGTTTTGCCGCTTCTGGCATGTCGTTTCGCGCGGCCAGACGCTGCACAGCATTGGCCGCTGGTATGGCGTCAGCCCCTGGTCCATCGCGGCGGCCAACAGCATTTACAACCTGAACCTGATCTTTGCCGGCCAGAGCCTGTGCATTCCGTAGCTTTTTTGAAGATAGGACCAAAAAAAGCCTCGCGACTTAACGGCGAGGCTTTTTTGTGTTTCTTTTCAAATGAGCGGAGAATTCTCAGCGGATGGCTCCGCCGAGCGGATTAACGGATGATCTCCGAGCTTTGGTGGTCCCCCCGCTGAGTGTTGCTAAGATATTTACCGCTGAGAGCGCCGAGTTCGCAGAGATTTTTTTGGGTTTCTCAGCGATCTCTGCGGTCTCTGCGGTAAAAAGGGGCCGTTGTTTAATCAACAACACCCAAGAGGGGGACCAACCGGGCTTTGGACATCCGCTAATTCGCCAGGCCGAGGGCCATCCGCTGAGAATCTTTCTCTCATTATTGAATGCTCCCGCCTTTTTAACCGGGTAACAAGTGGGGTGGCGTTAACCCTCCTCCTCCGCCGAATCTTCCGGCGCTATCTCCAGAACCGGTTCCGCTTCGAAGGCCTCAGCCGGCGGAAGGGTATCGGCCGCTTCGGGCAGGGCCGTTGGTTGGGTTTCAGCCTGCGCGCCCAACGCGCCTTGCTGGACGACTACCACTTTTACCTGGGCGGTCACCTCGACCATCAACTTGACCGACACATCATGTTCGCCCAGGAGACGAATCGGCTCGCCGATGGCGACCTTGCGCTTGTCGATGGGGGTGTTGGCCGCCTCGCTCAGAGCTTCGGCGATGTCGTTGGCCGTCACCGAGCCGTACAATTTCCCCGTTTCCCCGGCCCGCCGTTCAAAGGTAAAGGTCAGGCCATCAATGAGACTGGCAATGGCCTCCGCGTCCGCTTTGTCCGCAGCGCGGCGCTGCTCGCCGGCCTTGCGGACGGTATCGGCCTGCTTGAGCGCCCCTCGGGTGGCCAAAACTGCCATCTTCTGCGGGATCAGGTAGTTGCGGGCGAAACCGTTGGCCACCACCTTAACATCACCGGCCAGGCCCAGATTATCTACATCCTCTAACAACAACACTTTCATTGCCTGTCAACCCCTTATTCCTGGATCGAAAATCGCATAGTTCAAACTCAAAAAGTATACACGATGTAATCCGTTTCGCAAATTCGCGTCCGGAAAAGTTGACCATCATTGCCCGGTGACGTAACGCAGGATGATGCCATGCACGACCTGCTCGACCGGGGCTTTGTCATCGCTGAAAGGAGGAATGCAGGAATCAGGCAGCGTTTGGGGCAACGGGCCAACGCCGGCCACAAAGTGGGCCTCGCCCCGGCAGGTGATCTCCCATATCCGGCTGTTGAGTGCACGCCCGGCGACGTCTCGCAGCAAGGGATGCTCCAGCAAGGCCAGGTTGGCCTGGAAATCGTCCAGCGACGTGGGCTGCCGGGTGGCCACAATCAAACTGTTCCCCAGGCTGCCGCCGTAGTCCGGGGCATCGATGACGTAGACGTTGGGAAAGACCGCTTTCATCGTGCTGCCCAGGGCAACCACCAACGAGTAATCGGTATCGGTCCGGCCCGCGTTAAGGGCGACGACACCCTCGGCGGTCAGGTGGTCAAAAATCTCCTGGAAGAATTCAGCCGTGGTCAATTGGAAGGGAATGTAAGGCGGACGATAGGCGTCCACGCCGATGACGTCATAAGTCTTTGAAACCCGGGATAGATAGTAACGTCCATCCTCGGCGACCGTGTTTAGATTAGGCTCGGTCATCGCGAAAAAATCCCGCCCGGCCTGGATGATGCTGGGGTCGATCTCGACGCCGTCGATAGGGATCGGGCCGTAGACGGCGGTGTATTGCTTGGGGATGGTGCCCGCCGCCGAGCCGATCAGCAGCAGGTTGTCTACCTCACCCTCGGTGAAAGGCGTTTGGTTGAAATAAGGGGCCAGCAGAAAATAATCCCAGATGCCGTAAACCAGCGTTTGGTTGGGGTTGTAGATCGAGTGGATGCCCTGGCCCTCGTTCAAATGCAGGAAATAATCATCGCCGCTCTTAACGACCTGGATGTAGTTGTAGCGCGATTCGGTCTCGTAAATCATGCCCTGGCTGGCCTTGATGGGCCCGGCGCTGCCGAAGAAGGCCAGGGCCAGCAGAATGGCCAGCAGCCCGCTGTAAGCCAGGGCCCGCTGGCGAGAGACGCGCAGCAGGCCGCCCAGGCTGACCAGCAGCATTGTGATCGCCAGGAGCAGAAACGTGCGGCGCGTGCCAATGTTGGGGATCAGCACCAGGACCGGCAGAAAGGTGCCCAGAATGCTGCCCAACGTGCTGAGCGCGTAAACCGAGCCGGCCACGTTGCCCCCGTGCTCCACATCTTCCAGGGCCAGGCGGATGGCAAACGGGGACACGGTCCCCATCAAGGTGATAGGCACGCTGAACAAAACCAGCACGCCCAAAAATGAACCGACCAGAATCCCGGCGCTGAAGCTGGCGAAACCCTGCACGCTCCAGCGCAGAATGGGGGCCGCGATGAAGGGGATCAGACCGATGGCAAACGAGGCCCAGGCCGTGATCTGGAAGAGGGTGCTTTCCCTGGGGTCTTGGTCGGCCCAACGCCCTCCCAGGTAGTAGCCGGCGGTCAGGTAAAGCAAGACCAGCCCGATCAAATTGGCCCAGATAATGAGCGAGTTGCCAAAGAACGGGTCCAACAACCGGCTGGCCGATAATTCAACGCCGAGCGTTACCAGGCCGCCGAAGAAAACGGTCAATAACAAATATCCGTGCCGTCTGATCAACCAGAGCTCCTGTCAGCGGCCACGCCAGACCGGCTGGCGTTTTTCGATGAAGGCATCCACCCCTTCCGCCGCGTCCTCGGCCATCATGTTGCAGGCCATCACCTCGCTGGCGTACAGATAGGCTTCTTCCAGGCCCATTTCCAGTTGCTTGTAAAACATCCGCTTGCCCGTCGACACGGCCACGGGCGACTTGGACATAATAGCCTCGACCAGGGCCTGGACTGCCTCATCCAGTTCCCCGGCCGGCGCGACGCGGTTGACCAACCCCCGGGCCAGAGCCGTTTGGGCATCGATGAATTCGCCGGTCAGCAGCATTTCCAGGGCCTGCTTGCGCGACAGGTTGCGGCTGACGGCCACCGCCGGCGTGGAGCAGAACAGGCCGACGTTGATGCCCGAAGTGGCAAAGCGAGCGCCCTCGGCGGCCACGGCCAGATCGCAGGCGGCGACCAACTGGCAGCCCGCCGCCGTAGCCAGCCCGTGCACCCTGGCGATGACCGGCTGCGGCAGGCGGTTGATGGCCAACATCATACGGCTGCACTGCCTGAACAAAGCCGTGTAATAGTCCTCCTCCGGCGTGGCCCGCATTTCCTTCAAATCGTGCCCGGCGCAAAACGCCTTGCCGTTGGCGGCCAGGATCACCACCCGGACCGAGTCGTCGGCGGCAATGCTATCCAGCTCGGTTTGCAAGGCCGACAGCAACGCCTGCGACAGGGCATTGTATTGCCGCGGCCGGTTCAAGGTCAGGGTAGTGACCCCCTGCCGGTCTTCCCGCAAAAGGGGCGAGGGTTCGGCCGGCGCCGATTCCCGGATCGTGGGTTCAACCATTGCGCTCATACCAGTCTCCTAGATTTTTCTGGCTCTTTGAGCTTTTATGGGGTTTTGTAGCACAAGCTAACAGCTTGTGCGGGACAAACTAACACGCTCCGCGTGTCCTACATTACCACACAATTCCTCACAGAGCCATTTTTCTAATGGATTTGCTTCTCATAGCCGGCCCATTCCTGCTCTCGCAGGCGGAACTTTTGCACTTTGCCGGTGGACGTTTTCGGCAGCGGCCCAAAGGCCACCGCCTTCGGGCACTTGAAGTGGGCCAGGCGTTCGCGGCAGAAACCGATGATTTCCTCCTCGGTGGCGGTGGCTCCGGCCTTGAGGATGACGAAGGCTTTGGGTACTTCGCCCCATTTCTCGTGGGGGATGGCGATCACCGCCACTTCCAGCACGGCGGGGTGCCGGGCAATCGTCTGCTCCACCTCGATGGTGGAAATATTCTCGCCCCCGCTGATGATGATGTCCTTGGCCCGGTCGCGCAGTTCGATGTAGCCGTCGGGATGCATCACGGCCAGGTCGCCGCTATGAAACCAACCGCCGCGAAAAGCCTCGGCGGTGACATCCGGGTTCTTGAAATAACCCTTCATCACATTGTTGCCGCGCATCACCACTTCCCCGATGGTCGCGGCGTCGGCGGGGACGTCGTTCATAGCCTCATCGACGACCCGCATCTCGGCGGCGTGGATGTAGGGCACCCCCTGGCGGGCCTTAAGCCGGGCTCGTTCCTCCGCCGGAAACGCATCCCAGGGGGTCTGCCACTCGCAGACGCTATGCGGACCATAGGTTTCGGTCAGCCCGTAGACGTGCGTGATCTCGATTCCCAGCGATTCCATCGTCTGGATGATGGTCGGCGAGGGAGGGGCCGCAGCGGTCGCCACGCGCAGGGGGCGGCTGAGGTGAAGGTTTTTGATGGCCGGGTCGTTAGCCAGCATAATCAGGACCGTGGGCGCGCCGCAGAAGTGGGAAACTTCCTCTTTGGCGAGCAGGGAAATGACGTGGGCCGGGTCGAACTTGCGCAGGCAAACCTGGGTGCCGCCGACGGCGACCACGCCCCAGGTGAAACACCAGCCATTGCAGTGAAACATCGGCAGCGTCCACAGGTAGACGCTGCGGCTATCCATCCCCAACTCCAACGCCTCGCCCAAAGCGTTCAGGTAAGCCCCGCGATGGGTATACATCACCCCCTTGGGCTGGCCCGTGGTGCCGCTGGTGTAGTTGATCGAAATAACGTCCAGCTCGCTCTCCAGCCAGGATTCCGGGGGTTCCGGCCCCCCGCCGGATAGAAAGTCCTCGTAATCGGGGCCGGATAACCTCTCTCCGGGGGGGGCCGCTTCCTCGTCGACGATGTTGACGGTCAATTCTACGGTTTCCGGGGCTTCGCCGGCGGGCGCAATCAGGTGAGACAGTTCGGTATCGACAAACACCGCGCGCGCGCCCGAATGGTTCAGGATGTAGCGAATCTCGCCGGAGGACAGGCGGGTGTTGAGCGCCACCAGCACGCCTCCCGCCAAAGGCACACCGAAGTGGGCCTCCAGCAACGGCGGGGTGTTGGGGCAAAGGAAGGCCACGCGGTCCCCCTTGTCCAGCCCCCAGGCTCGCAGGGCATTTGCCAGCCGGTTGACCCGGGCCGCGAATTGCAGGTAGGTCCATCGTTGCCCGCCGTAAACCACGGCTGTTTTCCCCCTGAAAACGTAAGCGCTCCGCTCCAGAAAACTTTGCGGAGTCAGAGGGGCGTAATAGGTTTCCTCTACAGTCATTCTGGACTCCTCTGCATAAGCCAAAATCTAATTCTGGATGGAAACAATTGGATTGTACAAGTATCGGTCCCCAAGGTCAAGTCAAAGTTGTAGGGGCGTACCCCCAGCTACTCTTGCGATTTTGCCTGTCCCGTTTGACTCA
>JBHHXL010000100.1:0-13460 GCA_046757065.1 Anaerolineae bacterium | reverse complement strand
GGGTAACCAGTTAACCAGCCAACCAATCAACCAATTAACCAGCCAACCAGCCAACCAGTATCCAGTAATGCGCATCATCAAACCAACCGCACCAAGAAACCGCCTTCCAATCCTGGCCGTGACCCTCCTGACCTTCGGTCTGCGGCTGGCGTTTTTGGGCCGCCAGAGCCTGTGGTACGATGAAGCCTTCAGCCGGGTCGTGGCCGGTGCACCCTGGCCCGTGTTTTGGGAGGCGCTGCTGGCCGATGGCGTCCATCCCCCCGGCTACTACCTGTTGCTGCGGGCGGCCCTGCCCCTCTTCGGCGCTTCCGAGTTTGGGCTGCGCTTTCCCTCGGCGGCAGTAGGGACGCTGGCCGTGCCGCTGATGTGGCCGCTGGGCAGACGGCTTTTCGGCAGGAGTGAGGCCGGCCTGTTGGCGGCGCTGCTGCTGGCCCTCAACCCCTTCGCTGTCTGGTACGCCCAGGAGGCGCGCCAGTACGCGCCCCTGTTGGTTCTGACCGTCGCCGGGGCCTGGGCCTATGTACGGCTGCTGGCCCGTCCCTCGCTGAGGCGATGGTGGCCGCTGGCCCTCAGTTCCGCCCTGTCTTTCGGATTACACTACTTCGCCTTCGTGTTTGTGCTGGCCCAGTTCATCTACCTGGCGCTGACTCTGCGCCGGAACCACCCGGCTCTGCGCTGGTGGGTCGCTGCTCAGGCCGTGGCCTTTTTGCCCCTCCTGCCCTGGGCCGTGGCCGTCGCCGCCCGCGAAGGGCGCAACTTCGGCATCGGCTGGATCCAGGCCGTCTCGCCCGCCGACATCCCGTTGACCCTGACCAACCTGGCCTTCGCCCTCAGCGATCCGGGGTCGATCTGGACCTGGCTGGCGTTGGTTTTTCTCGGTCTCATTCTCGCCCTCAACCTTCGCCGTTTGAGCCTTCACCGTTCATCCTTCACCGTTCATCCTTCACCGTTCATCCTTCATCCTTCACGCGCAACGTTTCTCCTGACCTTCCTGCTGACTCCCATCCTGTTCACCTTCCTCCTCTCGCTCCGCAGGCCGCTGTACGTGGACCGGTTTTTCACGGTCAGTCTGCCCTTCCTGGTTCTGTTGCTGGCGGGGGGTCTTTGGAGAAACTCCCCAACCTGGCTCAGGCGTGGTACAATGTTGGTGTTGGTCGTCGCCACAGCCCTGGCCTGCGGGCGTATTTTTTTCGATCCGGCCCTGGCCAAGGAGGATTGGCGCGCGGCGGCGGCCTACGTGGCCGGGGCGGAACAGCCGGGCGACGGCCTGGCCCTGCGCCAGTTTCAGGACCGGCTGCCGTTTGGACATTACTACGCGGGGAAGCTGCCCCTCCAAATCATCACCACCAACCGCCAGACGACCCCGCCGGCGGAGATCGCTGCCGGACACCGGCGGCTGTGGATCGTGCAGCGCCGGCCCCTGGCTTCGACCCACGCCCTGGCCGGCAACGTCCCGCTCCATTGGACCGGCGAAGCGGACCCGGTCGTCCGCACCTGGCTGGAGGACCAGGCCGGCAGGCTGGCCGAGGAGCAGACGTTTCCGGGCGTTTATGTGTTGTTGTATGAGGTGGGAGATTAGGAGATCAGGAGATCAGGAGATTGGTAAACTGGGTAACTGGGTACTGGTTAACCAGTCAACCAGTCAACCAGTACCCAATCAACCAATCAACCCGTTCACGATGCCAAAAAAAACGCGATGACGAAACAACGCTCCCTCCGCTGGCTGATCACGATTCTGGCCGTTCTGCTGTGGCTGGGCGGCATAACCGTCGCCTATTTCATCCCGCACAAGCCGTTCGATTTGAGCAACGTGCTGGCCCTCCTCCGCGCCGGGCTGGCGGTTGGCGTCTGGCTGGCTCTCAGCCTGGTTGGCGCGGGCCTGGGGCGGCGGCTGCTGCCCTGGCTCGACAGCGCCCTGCCGCTGGATCGTCTGGTGCTAACCACCGGCCTGGGCCTGGGCCTGATCGGCCTGTTCGTGCTCGGCCTGGGCCTGGCCGGCCTGCTGTGGCGACCGCTGTTCTGGGCCTTGTTGCTGGCCGCTTCCGCCCTGCCGCCGCTGCGGGCGGGAATGGTCGACACCCTGCGGGACATCCGCGACCTGGGCTGGAACACGCCGGAGGCGCGTTTCAACCGGATGTTGCGGGCCTTCATCTTCACCAGCCTGGGCCTGACCTTCCTTCTGGCCCTGACCCCCGACACGGCCTGGGACAGCCTGGTCTACCACCTGACCGGTCCCCGGCTGTACGCCGGCTGGGGCCGCCTGGCCCACCCGGTCGATATTCCGTACCTGGGCTTTCCCCAACTGGTGGAGATGCTGTACCTGGCGGCGATGCAACTGGTGAGCGACAGCCCCGCGCCCCTGATCCACTTCGGTTACGGCTTGCTGGCCGTGGGCATCACGGCCGCCCTGGCCCGCCGCCTGTTCAACCGCGAGATCGCCTGGCTGGCCGCGGCCATCCTGCTCAGCGCCGAGACCATCCTGCTGGAGATGACCTGGGCCTACGTCGATCTGGCCCTGATCTTTTACGGCACGGCGGCCCTGTACGCCTTTCTGTGCTGGCGCGAGGACGCCGGCCGCCGCTGGCTGGCCCTCAGCGGGGCGCTGGCCGGCCTGGCCCTGGCCACCAAATACACCGCCCTGTTCGTGCCCCTGGCCCTGGGCCTGGCCCTGCTGTGGCACTCGCGCCGGGCGCGAGGCGCGCGCCTGGTTCGTCGCGCCGTCACCTTTGCCGGGCCGGCCCTGCTGGTGGTCCTGCCCGGCCTGCTGGAGAACTGGCTGACCACCGGCAATCCCTTCTACCCCTTCCTCCTGCCTGGAGCCTTCTGGGACGGCTGGCGGTCCTGGTGGTACAGCCGGGCCGGGACCGGCCTGGCCTACACCGAACCGTGGCGGCTGCTCATCGCCCCTTTGGAGGCCACGGTTTTCGGCATCGAAGGGGCGGACAGCTACAGCTTCAGCCTGGGCTCGCTCACCATTCGCGGCATTTCCTACAGCGCCGCGCTCGGCCCGCTCTTGCTGATGGGCATGCCGCTGTGGATCGTCCTCTGGCGGCACACCTCGGCTGTGGAGCGCGACGGGATGAAGCAACTGCTGTGGTTCTGCGGCCTGGGCTACGCCATCTGGCTGGTGGGTGTGGGGGGATCGGCATTGCTGATTCAGGCCCGCCTGCTCCTGCCGATTTTTGGCGCGCTGGCCGTGCTGGCCGCCGCCGCTTTCCGCCGCCTGGAAGCGCTGCACCGGCCTGTTTTCGACATCGAATGGCTGGCCAAGGTGATGATTGCCCTGGTGCTGGCCTTGAGCCTGGTCAGCACCGGCCTGCGCTTCGTGCGGGAAAACCCGCTGCCCTACCTGACCGGCTACCAGACCAGAGAGGATTACTACCTGCGCACGCTGGGCGGCCACGCCGAGGTGATGAACGCCCTCAACGCCACCCTGCCCGCCGGGGCGCAGGTGGTCTTCCTGTGGGAGCCGCGCAGCTACCTCTGCCGCCTCGATTGCCGGCCCGACGCCCTCCTCGACCGCTTTTTGCACCTGACCTATCTTTACCCCGACGCGGCGGCCATCGCCGCCGCCTGGCGCGAGGCCGGCGTCACCCACGTTCTGCTCTACCAGCAGGGCCTGGAGGCGATCATCGAGGCTGGCTTCGATCCGGTCACGCCGCGAGACTTAGCGGTCCTGGCCGAGTTGCAGTCGTCGCAACTGGAGGAGGTCTATCGCCTGGGGGAGACGTACGTCCTGTATGAATTGAAATATAGATAGATCTTTGGTACACTTGCACAGGTAGAAGGACAAAAGTGATCTTATCAATCGTTTATCTGAATAAGATCAGTTGTTCTATGTCGCCCGTACCAAATTCACGATCCCAAGCACAATGTTTAAAGATAATGAACGTCAACTAGACCCGGTGATTAACAGCTTCCACCTTGGCGAACTTGTCTTAGCTGGAAGAACCGAGAAATTCCGCAAGCAACACGGCCAGTTTCTCACGCCGATACCGGTGGCGCGCTATATGGCCAGGCAAATCGGACCACTCAAGCAAGGCGCTAGGATTTTGGATCCAGCGATTGGTTCGGGTATTTTGGCTTGCGCCCTCATCGAGCGGGCGATCATAGACAGGCATCCAAATGAAATTCAAATTGATGGCTACGAACTCGACCAACAGTTGTGCGAAACCGCACAGGAAGCGTTGGCTTGGGCCACGAAATGTGCAGCAGAGGTTGGTATTGCTGTTCAAACGAACTTGGATAACCACGATTTTATCCTAGACCGCACTCCAACAACCCAATTGGATTTATTTGCCCCTGGGCCGATAAATGAATCCCTGTTTTCTCAATATGATTGTATTATCGCCAATCCTCCCTACTTTAAGCTTCACAACAGCGACCCACGGGTTAGGACTACTGTTGGCCACGTAAAAGGGCACACAAACATCTATACCCTATTTATGGCCCTGGCTGCAAAGTTGCTTGCACCGCGCGGACAAGCCTGCTTCATCGTGCCGCGCAGTTTTTGCTCTGGGGCATATTTTTCCGAGTTTAGACGGGACTTCATTCAACAAGCAATTCCGCTTGCAGTTCATTTGTTTGAATCACGTCAAGACACATTCAAGAAGGACTCGGTTTTGCAGGAAAACGTAATACTCACCTTTCGCCGACGACAGCCGGAGGAAACAACTCAGTTGGAAGCTGTTACCATCTCTGAGTCGAAGGACGTTTCAACTCTGGATAAATCCTCCTTAAGTCGTCGGGTTTTGAAAGGTCGCTTTGTCGGCGTTCGCAACGGCTCGTTTTTTTTCCGTCTGCCAACCAGTGAATTAGACGAGCAAATTATCGATACGATTGATAAATGGCCCGGCTCCCTAGCTCGTTACGGCCTGAAAGTTTCAACGGGGCCCGTCGTTGCCTTTCGCGCTCGATCATTTCTGACGACGATAGAAGCTGTAGATCAGAACCAGGCTGCCCCCCTGATGTGGATGCAAAATGTAAAGCCGCAACGGATACAATGGCCAGTATCTAAAGGCAATAAACCGCAAGGGATCTCTTTAGAGCCGGAAGCCAGGTCCTTACTCGTCCCCTCGGAAAATTATGTTTTGCTGCGACGATTTAGCGCAAAAGAGGGGGCGCGCCGCCTGATCGCCGCACCCTTGCTGGCCAACAGATTGCCTCATCAATGGGTAGGCTTGGAAAACCATCTAAACTATATCTACAAAATACGAGGTCATCTCGAAATAGAAGAAGCTTATGGTTTGTCCGGGCTGTTCAATAGCGCCTTGATGGATCGATATTTTCGTATCAGCAATGGAAACACGCAAGTTAATGCGGCGGAATTACAGGCTATGCCGTTGCCTTCTATGGAAGCCATCAGCCAGATCGGGCAACAGCTAGTGGCTGAGGAAAATAATAGATCGACAGATGTTGACTCCATTGTTTTTGCCGTACTCCGAAAATCTGGCTATCTTCCCGCAGATTTTCCAACTATCAGGGAGACTCGCATTCGTATGGGGAAAATTCAAGAAGCTCAAGAAGTTTTGAAGGCACTAAACCTGCCCTCCGCTCAACAAAATGAAATATCTGCCCTGACCTTGCTCGTCCTCGCACAGCTTTCAGAAGAAACTCCTTGGTCCGAAGCGAAACGTCAAAGTTTACGTATCCACGATATGCTTCTTGAGATCAAGGGACGTTACGGTAGAGAATATGCAGAGAACACGCGTGAAACAATACGCCGCCAGGTCATTCACCAATTCGAGCAAGCCAGCATCGTTGTCCGGAATCCCGATGAGCCAACTTTACCAACAAACAGTCCAAGAACTCATTATGCTCTCTCGGACGCAGCTATCCGTACAATTCGCAAATACAAATCTGAAGGTTGGGCTGATGCCGTGCAATCATTCATTGAGTCTCAAGGGGCGCTCTTTGAAATCTACCGCAAGCGCCGAGACCAGCTTAAAGTACCCTTACGGCTAGAAAGCGGCGAGGAATATCATTTGTCACCGGGTAGGCACAATGAACTCCAGGCCGCTATAGTTGAGGAATTTGGCCCGCGATTTGCCCCGGGAGCCAGGCTGTTATATCTGGGCGATGCAGCAAACAAAACGCTTGTGCTCGACAAAGCAGGCTTCGAGAAATTGGATATGCCGATTCCGAGCCACGATAAGCTTCCCGACGTCGTTCTGTACGATCAGCAACGTGACTGGCTCTTTCTGATCGAAGCGGTGACTTCACACGGTCCTGTTTCCCCCAAACGCCATTTTGAGCTTGAAGAAATGCTTGCAGAATGTTCAGTGGGCCGTGTCTACGTTAGCGCGTTTCCTGATTTCGCGACTTTTAAGAATTTTCTATCAGAAATTGCTTGGGAGACCGAAGTCTGGTTAGCTGAAATCCCGGACCATTTGATCCATTTCAACGGAGACCGCTTTTTAGGACCCCCCTCCGTATGATCAAAGCCTCGGCCCGCCCCCAAACTTTTTTCGCCGGCCTGGCCCTGCTGCTCCTGCTTGCCCTCTACGTCGTCGCCCTGCAGGTCTTCTTTACCACCCGCTTCCCCGGCGCTAACGACTTCTACTCGCGCTGGCGGGGGGCGCAGGTTTTTTGGCAGGAGGGCCTCAACCCCTACTCCGCCGAGGCGACGCTGGCCATTCAGGAGGGCATCTACGGCCGCCCGGCCCTGCCCGACGAGGACCCCGGCCCCTTCGCCTACCCCTTTTACACCGTTTTCCTGCTCATCCCCCTGGTGCCGTTGACCTACAGTTGGGCCTCGGCGGTCTGGTTGGCGGTTGTCCAGGCGGCGCTGGTGGGGGGGACGCTGCTGGCCCTGCGCCTCTATCGCTGGCGGCAACCGCCCTGGCTGTTGGCCCTGACCCTGCTCTGGACCCTCATTTTCTACCACAGCGCCCGCACGATTCTGCTGGGCCAATTCGCCGGGGTCGTCTATTTCCTCCTCATCCTCTGCCTGTGGGCCTTGCAGGCCCGGCGCGAGGCGTTGGCCGGCCTGGCCCTGGCCCTGAGCACGGTCAAGCCGCAAATGGCCTTCCTGCTGATCCCGGCCCTGTTGCTGTGGGCCGTTTTCAACCGGCGCTGGCGGTTCATCGCCTGGGCTGGCGGGGCGATGGCCGTCCTGCTGGCCGTCTCCTTCGCCCTGCAACCGACCTGGCTGGCCGATTTCGTGGGGCAACTGGCCCGCTACCCGTCGTACACGGCCATCGGCTCGCCGGTTTGGGTCGTCACCCACTACTACCTGCCCCAACTGGACACGCCCGGCGAACTGGCCCTGTCGGCCCTGGCGGTTGGCTGGATGCTCTACGCCTGGGGCCGCGGCCTGCGGCCCGGCCACGGTCCGGCGGACGGCGCCTTCCATTGGGCCATCGCGGTCACGCTGGTGGTCACCAACCTGGTCGCCCTGCGCACGGCAACCACGAACTACGTGATGATGTACCCGGCCCTGTTCCTGGGCCTGAAGCTGTGGGCGACGGGCCGGGGCGGGCGGCGATGGGTGGCCGCCTTTTACGCCCTCAGCTTTGTGGCTATGTGGACTCTGTTTTTGACCACCGTTGTCGAGCGGTTTGAGCACCCGGTCGTTTACCTGCCCCTGCCCTTTGGCCTGGCGGTGCTGTTGATCCTGGCCCGGAGCGGGTTGGAACGCGCCGCCGTGACTCCCCTGGAGCCGGACCCCCGATGAAACTCTCGTCGCGCCCCGCCCTGCTCTTGACGGTGTTCCTGGGCCTGGCCCTGCGGCTGATCAACCTCAACGCCCGGCCCCTGTGGTACGACGAAGCCTTTGCCGTCCTGTACTCGGAGAAGTCGCTGGCGGCGATGGTTTACGGCACGGTCACCCGGGTCCAGGGGGCCGCCGCCGACGTGCATCCCCTATTTTACTATTTCTCCCTGCACTACTGGATGAGCCTGTTCGGGCAAAGCCCGCTGGCCGTCCGCCTGCCGTCGGTGCTGGCGGGCGTGCTGACCATCGGCCTGGCCTACCTGATCGGGCGCGCGCTGTGGGATGCCAAAACGGGCTTGCTGGCCGGGGTCCTGGTGGCCGTCTCGCCCTTCCACATCGCCTACTCGCAGGAGACGCGGATGTACGCCCTGTTGGGTCTGGCCGCCTCGGCCTCGCTGTACAGTTTCATCCGGGCCTGGGGCTCGGGCCGGAGGCGGTGGTGGCTGGCCTACGGGCTGTGCGGGGCGATTACCCTCTACGCCCACAACCTGGGCTTTCTGAACATCCTGGCTATTGACCTGTGGGCGGTCTGGTGTTGGTGGCGGGTCCGGCGAGTTTCGTTCTTCCCCGAAATGGTCTGGAGCCACGGCCTGATGCTGGCCCTTTTCTCGCCCTGGCTGATGCTGGTGCCCAGCCAGCTCGGCAAGATCGAACAGTCTTATTGGGTGCAGCAGCCGGGCCCGGCCGAACTGGTTCAAACGCTGATCACCTTCCACACCAACCTGCCCCTGCCGGGTTGGGCCGTGCCGCCGGCCCTGTTCCTATCGCTACTGGTTGTGACGCTGGTCGGGGTGGAGTTGGTCAGGCTGCAGCGGCCAGGCCAGGCCCCCGCCCCCAACCTCGGCCTGCCGCTGCTGGGCGCTTGGGTCCCTATCGTCGTCCTCTTCGCCGTCTCCCAATACCGGCCGGTGTACATCATCCGCGCTCTGCTGCCGGCCGCCCTGGCCTACTACCAGTTGATCGCCCTGGTTCTGGCCCGAGGGTTGATGCCCCGGTCCCTCAAGGGGGGGCTGTCGGCGGCGGTGCTGGCCTTCCTGCTCTTCTCCTTGAGCTACCATTACACCTTCGCCGGGTTCCCGCGCCCGCCCTTCGTCCAGGCCGCCGCCGCCCTGAGCCAGAACGTCCAGGACGGCCAGACCATCGTTCACAGCAACAAGCTGACCTTTTTCCCGATGCACTACTACCGGCCCGACCTGGCGCAGACCTTCATCGCCGACCCGGCCGGTGACGGCAGCGACACGCTGGCCTATCCCACCCAGGAGGCGCTGGGCCTGTTCGCCGCGCCCACCATCGAGGCCGCCGCCCGGGGCCAGGAGGCGATCTGGTTCGTCATTTTCCGCCGGGCCGAGCAAGAATACCTGGCGGCGGGCTACACCGGACACCCCCACAAGCTGTGGCTGGACGAGCATTACCGGCTGGCGGGCAAGCTATCGTTCAACGACCTGGACATTTATCGCTATGAGGCCAGGTAACCTCCGCCGCCTCATCGCCGCCGCGTTTCTGCTGGGCCTGACCTGGCTGCCTTACCTGGCCGGTTACGCCCGCCAGAGCGACGGCTGGCGCTTTGGCGGCATCCTGGTCGACGAGCTTGACACCAACGTCTACCTGGCGGCCATTCGAGAAGGGGGGGCCGGGCTGGGCCGCTTTCAGTTGCTGTTCACCCCGGAGCGAGGCGACCCGCTTTTCATTTACACGGTCTATCTGTGGGGCGGTCGCCTGCTGGGCTGGACGGGGTTGGCTCCGCTGGCTCTGTACCACCTGCTGCGCAGCCTGTCGGCGCTGGCCGTCTTGCTGGCGCTCTTCGCCTTCGTCCGCGCCTTCGTCCGCCAGCGCCGGGGTTGGTGGCCTGCCTACTGGCTGGCAACGTTGGCCGGGGGGACGGGCTGGCTGGTCCTGCTGGTGGCCCCGCCCGCCGAGGGGGGCGTCTCCCCCATCGAGTTCTGGCTGATGGATGGCTTCACCTTTTTCAGCCTGCTCCTCTTCCCCCATTTCGCCCTGGCCTACCTGCTGCTGGTGGGGGTGACGCTGGCCATGCACGCTCACTTCCGGGATGGCAACCGCAGATCGCTGGGGCTGGCCTGGCTGTGGACGAGCCTGCTCTTCGCGGTCAACCCCAAGTTGCTGCCCCTGGTGGCGACGACGTTGGCCCTGACCGTCCTCCTCATTGGCCTGCGGACCCGGCAAGCGCCCTGGAGCCGGATGCGCAGCCTGGTCCTGCTGGGGTTGGCCCTGCTGCCCTGGGCGCTGCTGTACGGGCTGGCCCTGCAACGCTCGCCCGTGCTGAACCAGTTGGTCCGGCAGGATGTGACCGTCTCCCCGCCGCCGTTTCACTACCTGTCCGGCTGGGGCTTGCTGTGGCCGCTGGCCGCGCTGGGCGCCTGGCGGCTGTGGCGGCGGAGCCGGCAGGCGCCGGCCCAATTGATCCTGGTCGCCTGGCCCCTGGCGGCGATCCTGACCGCCTACCTGCCCTTCCAGAGCAACCGGCGGATGGTGACGGGGCTACAACTGCCGCTGGCAACGCTGGCGGCCATCGGCCTGATGGGGGTGGTGCTGCCCTGGGTTTATCGCGGCGGCCTGGCCCGGCGGCTGGCCCGGCGCGGTTACCCCCGCCGGCGGCTGGCGCAATTCGCGGCCACGACCCTGGTAGCGGCCACGCTGCCCTCGACCCTGTTCCTGTTGCTGTCGCTGGGACTCGCCGCGTTCAGCCCCGGCCCGCCCCTCTTCTACCCGGCGGATACGTTCCGGGCGGAGAGTTGGCTCGGCCAAAACAGGCTCGATGCAACCACGGTGCTGTCCTCGGTTGAGGTTGGCAATCGCCTGCCGGCCCGAACCGGCCAGCGCGTCGTTCTGGGGCACTGGAACCTGACCCTGGGCTTCGACCGGAAGCAGTCGGAGGTGTCAACGTTTTTCGACGAAAAGACGCCGGATTTGGAGCGGGCGGCGTTGCTGCGCCGCTATGGGGTAGACCTTCTGTACTACGGCCCCGATGAGCAAAAGCTGGGCGGTTTTGACCCGGCTGCCGCGCCCTACCTGTCGCCCGTTTACCAGGCGGGAGACATCACCCTGTATCGGGTGATCCCGGAGGCGCTGCCCTGACGGGCCGGTAGACCCCGATCAGGAACAGCGCCAACGGTCCCGGCAGGGGCAGCCTGACCTGCTTCTCCGGGCTGAACCCGGCCCCTTCCACGTCCCCCACGATCTCAAAAATGTCACGGTGATGGTACTCCCCGGAAAACCCGGCGATTCTGCGCCCGAGCTGGTAGAGGAAGTTCTCGGTCGGGCCGGAGACGATCAACCGGCCCTCCGGCTTGAGCTTGCGCCGGAACAGGCGTAGCACCTCCGGCACATCCTCGACGTGCTCCAGCACCTCCAGGGCGACGATGCTATCCAGGCCGCCGGCTGGGACCTGCTGCGGCCAGCCGGCGGCCTCAAGGAGGACCGGGTCCCCCCGTCCGTGCGCGGCCAGGAATTGTTGGGCCGGCCAAATCAGCAGATCGACCCCGTAATAAAAGCCGCCGCCGGGCGGCAGTTGCAGCAAGAGCATCCCCGCGCCGCAGCCAAAATCCAGAACGCTCTGGCCCGGCCTGAAATCAAGCAAATCCAGCACCACGTTTATACGCCGGGCTACCAGCCAGCGGATGAGCGGGTTGCGGTGCAGGTAGGAGGGCAGGGCCATTTCGTCTCGCCGGGCCGGGGGCAGGCGGCGGTAGAGTTCTTCCAGGGCTTCGCGTTGGTAAGTTAACTTTGCCATCAGGAGGAACGCCTGCCAATCAGTAAAACGATCAAGAAGAAGATGGCTTCGAGCAGGGACCATAGAACGCGAGAGAAGAGGGCAATGGCGATGGGGTAAGGGGTGGCCACAAAGGGGCTGAGCAGCAGATGGATCACCCCCTCGCGAACGCCGATCCCGCCGGGGCTGAAAACGCTGATAAAGCCGGCCAGCCAGGCAAAGGCAAAGACCCCAATTGCCAGGGGAACCTTGTCCAGACCGCCCATTTCGCTCACCGAATTGAACAGCAGGTAAAAACTGAAACCGGCCAGAAGCCACATCGCGCCGTACATCGCCACCGAGGCCAGGATCAACTTCAAGCGAGCGGGCAGGGGAATGGGCTTGATGGCTTGCAGCGCCGGCGGCAATTCCCCCGCGCTTGAGTCTGGCCTGCTCCGGTAAGAATTCCGGCCGCCAACGGACATCCGCCTGAAGGGCGGGCCAGAAAGCCGGGCCCGAACCAACTGCCACAGCTCGGGCAGCAGGATGTAGACGGCCACGACCCCCAGGCAGGCGACGACGATAAAAATCTGGAACGCGGCCTGCCACACCTGACCCACTGCCCCGCCGAGGGTTATCAGGCTCACCAGCAGGCTGGACACGATCAAAGTCATCATTTCAAAACCCAGGGCCATCGATGAAACGCCCAAATCGAAGCCCATCTCCCGCATCAGGACCAGCCGGCTGGGAAAGACCCACACCCCCCCCGGCAGATACTTGGCCGGCTGGGAGCCGTAGTAGGCCCGCGCGCTCTGCGCGTAGCTCAACCGGTTGCCGCCGGCCCGCATAAAGAGAACCATCGCGCCCGGCAAGAAGAGAAAACTCCCGGCCAGCAGCAACAGCGAACCCAGCGCGGCCTGCCAATCGATCTCGAACCAAATCGCTTGGACCGCCGCACCGTTGAAACGAAACCAGCGCAGCAGATAAACAGCGCACAGCAGGTAAAACAACGCCTGGGCTATCAACTTCAGGCGCGGCCAACGCAACGCGAGCTTCAAGTTCGACGCCTTGGGAAAATCACCGGCGCTCATAGCGAAGATAGGTGATCTGCTCGGAGACCAGGCCGATCAAAAAGATGAGGACCGAGGTGATCATCAGCAAACTGGAAACGGGCGGAAAACGGGTATGCACTACGAAAACCCGATAGAGATACCAGCCGAAACCCAGCCCGAAGAAGGACAGGCTGATGGGGACAAACACCTTCAGCGGCGAAAAGAAGACGGCAATGCGCAAGAGGATGGTCAGAAACCGCAGGCCATCGACCCACGGATTGATCTTGCTCCGGCCAACGCGCCGCCGCACGGTGATCGGTACGTATTTCAGGCTATAGCCGGCCCGGATGACGGCCAGGGTGAGCGTCGTTGGATAGGAGAAGGTGTTGGGTAGCAGATAGACGAGCTCCCGGGCCAGGCTGGCCTTGATCAAACGGAAGCCCGAGGTCAGGTCGGCGATGGGCCGACCGCAGACGTAAGAGGCGAACAGGTTGTAGACCCCGTTGGCCAGATCACGATGAAAGGCGGTTTGGGAGTCGCGGGTCCGCGCGCCGACGACCATATCGTAGCGGCCGGCCTGTTCCAGCAGGCGCGGGATGTCGGCCACCCTGTGCTGCCCGTCGGCATCCATCATCAAGATGTACCTGCCCCGCGCCCGGCGGATGCCCGTCTTGATTGCCGCGCCATTGCCGATGTTGTAGGGATGTTGGTGAAGCAAAACCTGGGGGTGATCCATCTCCATCACCCGCGCTGCCGATTGATCAGAGGAGCCGTCGTCAACGACGATGATTTCAAAGGAGAGGGCCAGTTGCCGGCCCAGCAGTTCGAGCAGCGGTTCAATGACCGTTGCGATGGCCGTCTCCTCGTTGTAGACCGGCAGGACGACGGTCAGGTCAGGTTGCTCTGTCGCCGGCAACTCCGATAGTTCGGGCAAAATTGCCGGCATCTCCTGCAAAGCAAGTTGGGTCATGCGATTGTCTCCTGC
>JBHHXL010000099.1:0-13461 GCA_046757065.1 Anaerolineae bacterium | reverse complement strand
CCTGTTTCTCGACCGTCACGGGGGCGAACAGCCCGTTCTCCCGCACCAGCGTCTCCGCCTGGAAACCGGCCAGATTGCGCGGGGCCAGGATCACCCCTCGAGGCAGCAGCCGGTTGATCCGGGCGGCCATCGTCGTGCTGCCGGAGGGGGAGGTCAACCTGACCTGATCGCCACCGGAAATCCCTAGCCGGTCGGCGTCCTCTTGCGACAGAGCGACGTGAGGCTGTTGAATATGGGCGGCCAGAAGCTCAGCCTCGGCCAGCAGCCGCCCGCCGTCATACAGGGCCCGGGGGGCGACCAAAATGAATTGATCGGCCGGGCCGGGCGGCAGCCGGGCCGGCGCAACAAACGAGAGCGGCAAAACCGCCGACTCATCCTCGGCCAGAGACGGCCATTGCAGCCCCTCGCGCGCCTCGGAGACGAAGCTCATCCCGGCGTAAATGTAGTGAGTGGTCCGCCGCTCCAGGGAAACCGGGGCCAATACGCTGCGCGTGGCGAAGCTCATCCCGGCGTAGCCGGGGACCGTCTGCGTGATCTCGGCCATAACCCCGTCGGCGCTGGCGTAGGTCCAATCGTCCGCCCCCATGCGACCGGCCAGGGCGCACAGGATGAGCCAGTCGGCCCAGGCCTGGCCGGGGGCAGGAACCCCCGCCTCGAAGACCTGCACCCGCCGCTCCAGGTTGGTGAACGAGCCGTCGCGCTCGGCGACGCCCCGGGCGGGCAAGACCACATCGGCCAGCAGCGCCGTCTCGGTCAGAAACAGTTCCTGGACAACCAGCAGGTCCAGCTCCCGCAAAGCCGAGGCGAAGGTCGCCGACTCCGCGGCCGGATCGGCCCCGGCGATCAGCATGGCCCGCACCTTACCGCCGCCCAGCATCTCCGCCGCCGAGTAGCCGGTCTGGTCTTCATCAAGCCTGACATAGCCGGGCAGCCGGTCGGGTCGCAGGCCCAGGTCCGCCGCGCCCCGGCTGTTGGCGTGGGGCAGGACGGCGATCAGGCCGTTGTTGGCCGAACCGGCGTGGCCGGTGAGCAGGGCCAGGTTGCGCAGGGCCATTCGCAGGGCCGGATCGTTGCCCGCCTCCAGCCCAAAGAGGATGAGGCCCTTCTCCGCTTCGGCGAAGGCTTTGGCCGTGGCGCGAATCTCGGCTTCGGGAACGCCGGTGACCTCGGCGGCGCGGGCCGGGCTGTAATCGGCCAGGGCCTGTTTCAACTCGTCAAAGCCCTCGGTCCGGGAGGAGACAAAGGCTTCATCGATCAGGCCCTCCTCGACCACGGCGGCCAGCAGCCCCAGGGCCAGGTGAGCCGCGCTCCCGTAGCGATAGCGCAGGCTGGCCTGGGCTATGCTGTCGAGCTTGGTCCAGCGCCCCCCGGCGTTGATCAAGGGCGCGCCTCGATTGGCTGCTGCTCGCACCCGCAGAAAGAGGACCGGCGCTTCCTGATCCAAATCCGAGCCGATGACCAGGATGGCCGTCTCCGGGCCGGCCTGGCTGAGATCGGTCCCCAGGCCGGCGCCGACCTCGTAGGCCGTTTCGTCTTCCAGAGCCGCGCTCAGGCCCACTCGATGGTCCACGTTGTGGCAGCCGATGACCTGGCGGAAGAATTTTTGGAAAAGATACAAATCCTCGTTCGGCAGGCGCGCCCCGGCCAGGCCGCCGATGCTATCCGGGCCGGCGGCCTCCTTGATTTCGGCCAGCTTCCCGGCCACGTAATCGAGGGCCTGGCCCCAACTGGCAGGGGCCAACTGCCCCTCCCGCTCCGTGCGCAGCAGCGGCGTCGTCAATCGCTCCGGGCTGGCGGTGAAGTGGTGCCCAAATCGCCCCTTGTCGCAGATCCAAAGTTCGTTGACCACCTCGTTCTGGCGGGGCATGATGCGCTTGATCTGGCCGGTGCGCGTACCGAGCACGGTGTTGCAGCCCACGCCGCAATGATTGCAGACGGCGGGCACGTTGGTCATCTCCCAGGCCCGCGCGCCAAAGCGGAAATCGCGGGTGGTCAGGGCCCCGACCGGGCAGATGTCGGCGGTGTTGCCGGAGTAGTGGCTGTCGAAGGGCGGGTTGGAATAGCTGACGATCTTCGCCTCGCGGCCCCGCTCCTCGATGGCCAGCACCGGGTCGCCGGCGATCTCATCCTGGAAGCGCACGCAGCGGGCGCACATAATGCAGCGCTCCGTATCCAGGTAGATCAAATCGCCGAGGGGGTACTTTTTCGGGCCGTGGTGCTTGCTGCGGTACTCGAAGCGAGAGTTGCCCGGCCCGTGCATATAGGTCAGGTCTTGCAGCGGGCACTCGCCGCCCTTGTCGCAAATCGGGCAATCGAGGGGGTGGCTGGTCAGCAAGAACTCCAGGACCGCCTTGCGGTCGGCCAGGGCCTCTTCGTCGTTGGTGATGACGACCATCCCCTCCGAGACGGGCACGGTGCAGGCCGTCTGCGGCTTGGGAAAGAAGCGGATGAGCGGCTGCCCCGTCTCGTCGAGGCTGGGCTGGCCGGTCTCGCGGTTGATGACCGGCGTGCCGACCTTGACCAGGCACATGCGGCACATCCCGACCGGTTTCAGCTTGGTGTGATAGCAGAAAACGGGGATTTCGTTTTGGATTCGCCTGGCGGCCTCGACGATTAAGGTGCCGGGGGGCACGCTGACGCTCTGGCCGTCAATGGTGAGCGTGACTTGATCGGACATACAGGAACTTACCGTGGTGTGCTGTCAAACGTGTTTTGATGCGTTCGTAGTGACGACTTTAGTCGTTTTTATCACTAATGTTATAGAACTAATACTTTTCAACCGTATTTGTTTACCGTTACGTTTGGCGCGGTTGAAACCGCTCCTGCCGGGCCTTCGGCCGATTGTCCGCCTACGCGGACAGGGGATCAACTCGTCCACGCCGGTGGACGCCCGGCGGAACGCCTTCCAGGGGCGACTTTATGATGCCCTTTGGGTGCAGTCGCGCCAGCCAGACGGCCACCCGGCAAACCCGGTAAACAAATACTTTCAACCGAGCAGAGGGTTATCAGCGAATGGCCTTCGGCCTAGCGGATTAGCGGATGCCCTCTTGCGCGGAGACTATCCGTTAATCCGCTCGGCGAAGCCATCCGCTGAGCATCCTTGCCCAAATAAAAAGACGATACAAACTAACCACGCCATTAACCACCTGTGTATGGCTTATGGCTCGTCACTGCCTGCCACCAATCCTCGATGGCCTGCTCCCACGACTCGCGGTAGAAGCGCCGCACGTAACCGGCGTAGGCATCCCGCCGCCGGGCGTAAAGCTCGAAGAGGGGGGCGGGGTCCGCCCCGGCCCGCAGCCGCTCGATCCAGCCGGCCCAGGCCTCAAGGGCGCGGGCCAGGACCTCCTCGCCCTGCCCGGCGGAAGCCTGGCGCGGGTCTTGCCCAAGCACCGCCACATCTTTAGCGCCGGGCAACGCCCCCGATGGCAGTTTCTCCAGGTGAACCAGCTCGGGGCGCAGGGCCAGAAGCTGCGACGTCTCCCATCGCCCGGCGTGGTCGAGCAGCGCCATATCTTCCAGTAGGGCCAGCGGCGTCCCGGCCAGAACGAGCGGCCCGCCGGCGTTGAGGCTCTGCTCCGCCGCCTCCACCAGGGCCAGTTCGTGCCCCTGGGCGTAATGGCCGCTGACCAGACAAACAACCCGGAAGCCGGCCGCGCCCAGTCCGGCGAACAGATCGGCCCACATCCCGGCCACGTGCCCCGTCGAGATGGACAGCGACCCCGGATGGGGCAGGGCCGTGATCGGCGCGTAAGTCGCTGGCAGGAGGACCGCCCCGGTCCTGGCCGCCAGGCGTTCGCTGAACCCCTCGGCTACCAGCCCGTCGAGACCGAAAGGCAGGTGCGGACCGTGCCACTCCAGAGCCCCCCAGGGGGCGATGGCTACGGGGCAAACCGCCAGGCGCTCGGCCAGTTGGTCGGGCAGCAGGTCGGTGTAGCGGTAAACAGACATCAAGCTACGGTCACGCTCTCGTCCAGGAACACATCCTGGATGGCGTTGAGCAATTCCACGCCCTCACTCATCGGCTTCTGGAAGGATTTACGGCCGGAGATCAGGCCCATGCCGCCGGCCCGCTTGTTGATAACCGCCGTGCGCACCGCCTGGGCCAGATCGTTCTGGCCGGACGCGCCGCCAGAGTTGATCAGCCCCACCCGGCCCATATAGTTGTTCGCCACCTGGTAGCGCACCAGGTCAATGGGGTGATCGGTGATCAGTTCCTCGTACATTTTGGGATGGGTCTTGGCGAATTTCAGGGCTTTGAAGCCGCCGTTGTTTTCGGCCTGCTTTTGCTTGATGATGTCGGCCTGGATGGTTGCGCCCAGGTGGTTGGCCTGGCCGGTCATATCGGAGGCGGCGTGGTAGTCGACGCCCTCGTGCTTGAAATCGCTGTTGCGCAGGTAGCACCACAAGACGGTCACCAGGCCCAACTCGTGGGCGTAAGCAAAGGCTTCGCTCACCTCCTGAATCTGGCGGTTGGACTCCTCGGAGCCGTAGTAAATCGTGGCTCCAACCGCCATCGCGCCCAGCTCAAACGCCTGCCGGATCGAGCCGAACATGATCTGGTCGTACTTGTTAGGGTAGGTCAGTAGCTCGTTGTGGTTGAACTTGACCAGGAACGGAATCTTGTGGGCATACTTGCGGGCTACCGCGCCCAGCACTCCAAAGGTCGAGGCCACGGCGTTGCAGCCGCCCTCGATAGCCAGTTTGACGATGTTTTCCGGGTCAAAATAAATTGGATTGGGGGCAAAGGAAGCGCCGGCGGTGTGCTCAATGCCCTGGTCGACCGGCAGGATCGATAGGAAGCCGGTTCCAGACAGACGCCCGTGATTGAAAATGGCTTGCAGGTTTCGCAGCACCTGGACCGGCCGGTCTGACTGAACAAAGACTCGATCCACAAAATCCGGGCCGGGCAGGTGCAGGCTTTCCTTGGGGATCGCGGTCGCTTTGTAATCCAACAAGAAACTGGCTTCATCGCCGAGTAATTGGGGAATATCAACGCTCATCGGTTCACCTCCATATAAATCACTTGCTCTGTGACGCGCTAAACTTGGGACGGCACATCCTCATTTCTGGACCAGAGCCTCGTAATCGTCCCGAAATAGCTTGATGCTGCTGGTGATGGGGCTGGTGGCAAACTCGCCCAGGAGGCAGAAGCAATTACCGGTCATTTGATGGCTGATGTCCAGCAGCAAATCGATGTCTGCCGGCCTGCCGCCGCCCTGGCGCAGGCGCTTGACCACATCGACCAGCCAATAGGTCCCTTCGCGGCAGGGGCTGCATTTGCCGCAGCTTTCGTGCTTGAAGAACTCGGACATTTTTTGGGCCGCCCAGACCATATCGACCGTGTCATCCATAATGATGAACGAGGCCGAGCCGAGCATCGACCCCGCCGCCTGGACCGATTCGTAATCCAGCGGCACATCGATTTGATCGGCGGGCAGGAGAGGGGCGGAAGCGCCGGCGGGCAGGATGCCCTTGACCTGCCGGCCGTCGGGCAGGCCGCCGCCACATTCCTCGATGAGGTAGCGCAGCGGCGTTCCCAGGGGCAGCTCGTAGTTGCCGGGCTTGTTGATGCAGCCGCTGAGACAGAAAACCTTGGTGCCCGGACTGCGCTCCGTGCCGAACTGGCGGTACCAATCCGCGCCGAAGCGGACGATGGGCGGCACGTTGGCCAGCGTCTCGACGTTGTTGATGACCGTCGGTTTGCGGTACAGGCCCTCCACCGCCGGGAAAGGGGGGCGGTTGCGCGGTTGCCCCAGGCTGCCCTCCAGGCTTTCCAGCAGGGCGGTCTCCTCACCGCAGATGTAGGCCCCGGCCCCCAGGTGCAGGTACACATCCAGCGAGAACTCGCTGCCCAGGATGTTCCGGCCCAGGAAGCCCTGTTGGTAGGCTTCGTCGATGGCCGGTTGCAACCAATCGCGGAAGACGCCGCGAAATTCGCCCCGACCGTAGATATAGGCCGCCTCGGCGCCGACCGCGTAAGCGCAAAGAGCAATGCCTTCGAGGACCTGGTGCGGGTTGAAGGTCATCAACTCCCGGTCCTTGAAGGTGCCCGGCTCGCTCTCGTCGGCGTTGACGACGACGTAGACCGGCTTGACGTTCTTGGGGATGAAGGACCACTTCACCCCCGCCGGAAAGCCGGCCCCGCCGCGGCCTCGCAAACCGGCGGATTTGACGACGTCGGTCACATCGCCGGGCTGCATGTCGCCAACGGCCCGGCGCAGCCCATCATAACCGCCGTGGGCGGTGTAAACCTCAATATTGTGGGTGTCGGGCACGTCCCGGTGGCGCAACAGAACGTGTTCTTCGAGAAGTTTGCTCATTATTCCCTTGAAAATAGCTGATTGCCGGCGGTGGTAGCCGGGCATTGTATTGAGGGCTTCAGCCCTTACCCGCCGCAAAGGGCTAAAGCCCTCAATACCAGCAATTCCAAATTTGGCTTTTGCCCGCGACTAAAGTCGCCCTTGCCAGGCCAGTCGGCCATAAAGTCCGCCTGCGCGGACTAAAACCTGTCCACGCCGGTGGACAATCGGCTGAAAGCCTGCCAGGTGTGATTTCAATCGCGTCAAATTTGGAATTGCTGCCTCAATGCGGCGACATTTGACAAAATTCGTGCCATATTTCCAAAGTGCGAAATATGGGCTAAGTGTTCGATTCCTGTCGCAACTGGGCGATGATTTCGTCGATCTTCTCGTCGCTCAGGTTCTCGTAATACTCCAGGTTGATTTGAGCGCAGGGCGCTTTGTCGCAGGCGGCGATGCAAACGACGTGCTCCACGCTGAACAGCCCATCAACGGTGGTGCCGCCCCCGTCCTCCAGCCCCAGCCGTTGGCACAGGCGCTGGTAAAACGCGTCTGCGCCGCGCAAAGCGCAGGGCAGGTCCGTGCAGACCTGGATCAGGTAGCGGCCGGTCGGTTCTTTGCGAAAGAGCGTGTAGAAGCCGATGATGGAATGAACCTGGGTTACGCTTAAATCCAGCGCGCCGGCCACGGCGGCGATGTCATCCTCGTCCAGCCAGTTCTTTTCCCGCTGGGCCAGGTACAGCGCCGGCAATACCGCCGAGCGTTTATCGGGATATTTCTTTAAGATTTCGTCGAGTTCGCGTTGTTCAGCTTCGGACCACATAGTTGGGGATTGGAGATTCGGGATTGGGGATTAAGGGTTAGAGATTGGAAATAGACCAGCATCCAATCTCTAAGTAACTAATCCCCGAATCCACTCCTTACCGATCTACCTCTCCTAAAACGATGTCGATTGAGCCAATAATGGTGACGATGTCGCTGAGCAGGCTGCCCCGGGCCATCGTGTCTGTAGCCTGCAAGTTGACGAAGGACGGCCCGCGCACCCGCAGGCGATGCGGGACCGCCGTGCCGTCGCTGATCAGCCCAAAGCCCAGGATGCCCTTGGGATTTTCGGCCATGCCGTAAACCTGGCCCTTCGGCGGCTTGTAGCCTTCGGTGACCAGCTTGAAATGGTGGATGAGGGACTCCATACTGTTGTGAAGCTCCTCGCGGGGCGGCAAGACCACCTTGCGATCGTCGGTCTTGTGCGGGCCGGGCTCCAGCCTGTTCAGGGCCTGCTCGATGATGCGCAGGCTCTGCCGGAACTCGGCCATCCGCACCTCGTAGCGGGCGTAACTATCCCCCTCCGTAGCCGTGGGTATCTCAAAGTCAAAATCCTCGTAGCTGCTGTAGGGTTGAGCCTGGCGCAAATCGAAGGGAACGCCGGCGGCCCGCAGCAAAGGGCCGGTGACGCTCAGCGAGATGGCCTGCTCGGCGGTCAGCGGGCCCACCTCTTTCAGGCGGCTCAACCAGACCGGGTTTTTGCTGAGCATTCCCTCAAAATCTTTGAGGGCCTTTGGAAAATTGTCGATGAAATCGCGCACGGCATCCTTGAAAGCGCCGGGGAGCGGCCAGCGCAGGCCGCCGACGCAAAAATAGCTGGTGGTCATCCGCGCCCCGCAGACCATTTCGAAGATGTCCAGAATCTTTTCCCGTTCGAGAAAAGCGTACATCAACAGGGCGTGGATGGTGCCGCTGACATCGAGGCAGTGCGTGCCCAACCAGGCCAGGTGGCTGGCGATGCGCTGCAACTCGGCCAGGATGACGCGGACGTACTGAGCGTGTTTGGGGATTTCTACATCCAGCAGCCGCTCCACGGTCAGGACATAGGCCAGGTTGTTGCTCATCGGGGCCAGATAATCCATCCGGTCGCAGTAGGGGATGAATTTCTCGTAGCGTTTGTTCTCGCCGGTTTTTTCAAAGCCGGAATGTAGATAGCCCAAATCGGGGCTGACGCGCACCATCCGCTCGCCGTCCAACTCCACGGCCAGACGTAACACACCGTGCGTGGCCGGATGCTGCGGCCCCAGATTGACGACCATATGGCTTTCGGGGTCCATATCCGGCGGCAGCTCGCTGGGGAAGGAGGGGCCGGCCATAATTTGCTGGCCCAGGTGGGCAAAGCGCGGGTTGTCGCGGTCGTGCTCGAAGTAGACCGGCTCGCCGCCCAATGGATAATCCTTGCGCAGCGGATGCCCGGCCCAGTTCTCCGGCATCATAATCCGGCGCAGCCAGGGGTGGCCGGCAAACTCAATGCCCATCAAGTCGTAGGTTTCCCGCTCCATGAAACTGGCCCCGGGCCAGATGGCGGTCACGCTGGGCACTTGCGGCAAGGGTTGGCCCGAGACCTCGTCCACCAGCTCCCGGCCATTATCGATCGCGGGGCCGTTGGCCGGGACGATCAGGCGCAGGCGCTGGTTGTTCGGGATCGAATACAGCTCGTAAGCAGCGGCGAAGCGCGGCTGTTGGCCCAGGTCGCGCCGGTCGAGGCCGTAGACATCGACCAGCAAATTGAACTGTAAATCGTCCCGCAGAAAACGAGCGACGTCTAACCAACGGGCGGCGTTGACCGTCACGGCGGTTTCGCCCCGAAAGGTTGTATGGTCCAGGACTGCCTCGGGGAACCTGGTTTGTAGTTTGGCAATTGTGCTATTTGTCATTACCGAACAGGCTCTAGGAATTGGAGATCAGCCGTTGATCTCCGCGTTCACTCGCTCGCCGAGGCCGCCGTGTTGCACCTTCTCCTGCAAACGGGTGATGGCGTAAAATAGGGCTTCGGGGCGAGGGGGACAGCCAGGCACGTAGACATCGACCGGAAGGATTTTATCAACCCCCTGGATAATAGCGTAGTTGTTGAACGGTCCCCCGCAGGAAGCGCAATCCCCCATCGCGATCACCCACTTGGGTTCCAGCATTTGATCGTACAGGCGCTTGATCACCGGGACCATCTTGTTGCTGACCCGCCCGGAGACGATCAGCAAGTCAGCCTGGCGGGGGCTGCCGCGAAAGGCCTCAGCGCCGAAGCGGGCAATGTCAAAGCGAGACATGCCGGACGAGATTTGCTCGATGGCGCAGCAGGCCAGGCCAAAGAGCAAGGGATGCAGCGAGTATTTTCGGCCCCAGTTAACGGCCTGGGCCAGCGTCGTCAACAAGATGCCGGGCCGGCCGTCTTTGCTATCAGCCGGCTGAAAGGGAACGGTCTTTACATCGTCCAATCCCATTCCAAAGCACCTTTCTTCCAGATGTAGATGTAGCCAATCAGCAAGATTCCGATAAAAACCCCCATCTCAAGCAGGCCAAACAGCTTGAGTTTACGAAAGAGGACGGCCCAGGGATAGAAGAAAACGACCTCGATGTCGAAGAGGATAAACAGCATCGCCACCATATAGTAATGGACCGACACGCGCCGGCGGGCATCGCCATAGGGCAGCTTGCCCGATTCGTAGGTTTCCGATTTGGTGAGATTGGGTTTGCGAGGGCCCAGGTAAAAAGGAACCGCGAGCGCGAGCGCCGCAAACAAACCCGCGACGACGATGAGAATGAGAATTGGCAGGTATTCACCGGGCATATCAGGAGGTCTCCTGGAAGCCTAGCATTATGGTACTACGTGCGAAGCGTCCGTTCATTTTATCACAAATGGTATGCGCTGTCAAATATCATTGACACTACCCCCGGTTTGGCTTATACTTAGGCATTGGGTGCTGGTTAATTGGGTACTGGTTGACCAGTCACCAGTTGACCGGTCAACCGATTAACCAATCAACCAATTAACCAATAACTAAACACCGCAACGAGGAGGTTGCTATGTCAATCCGATACACCTATGTCGGTCACGGCACGCATCTGCTGGACATCGGCGGGACGAAGGTGGTGGTCGATCCCTTCTTCACCAACAACCCCAGCACCGACGTCAGCCCCGACTCGGTTGAGGCCGATTACATCCTTGTCAGCCACGGCCACTTCGACCACGTCGATGATGTTATGAGCATCGCCCAACGCACCGGGGCCACGGTCATCGGCAATTTCGAGATCGTAAGCTGGTTGCAGGGGCAGGGCCTGGCCGAAGAAAAAGGGCACCCGCAACACATCGGCGGGGGCTTCCAGTACGATTTTGGCTACGTCAAACTGACCATCGCCCACCACGGCTCGAAGCTGCCCGACGGCAGCGGCGGCGGCAACCCGGCCGGGTTCCTGATCACGGCGGAGGGGAAGAAGATTTACCTGGCCTGCGACACCGGCCTCTTCTACAGTATGAAGCTCTACGGCGAGGAAGGCATCGACCTGATGGTGCTGCCCATCGGTGACAACTTCACGATGGGCCCCGACGACGCCCTGCGCGCTGTTAAGCTGGTCGAGCCGAAGATGGCCGTGCCCACTCACTACAACACCTGGCCCCTGATCGAGCAGGATGCCGCCGCCTGGAAGGCCCGGGTCGAGGCGGAGACGGACACCCAGGTTCACATCCTGGAGCCGGGCGGCTCGATAACCCTTTAGCCAGCCTTCCATAAATGCCGGCAAAGCAAAGGACCCCGCAAGTCGGGGTCTTTTGCTTTAGAAGTTACGTAGTTGAATGAGGTGCGATGAGTTATTAACCCCAGAGGCACGGAGAGATGTCTAGGGCAACCTGAGGCTGTCCAGCAAGAGCCGGTTATCGGGCAGGGGTTGCCCGTCCAGCCTGGCCGGCAAGCGCTCCAGCGTTTCCCATTGGTACAGCCCGACATAGACCTGGTACTCGCCCGGTGGGACGGCGATGAGTCGCTCTTCCACGACCATTTCACCCGGCGTCCAGATAGACGTCGGATATTGGCCCTGCAATGGTTGGGCATCCGACTGGGCCATCAGCCGCCCGTTCGCATCCGTTATGTGGACGAAGACCGTGTAATCAGCGGGGGGAATGGCGCTGGCCTGCCAGAAAAGAGTCACCCGCACCCCGTCCGCTGTGGGGATCAGGCTGTAACCGGTCAGACCGACCGCGTCTCCAAAGCTGGCCTCGATGGTTTGAGCGGGGACGGCATCGCTGGACGGGGGCGGGACTTTGAAGCGGGCCACGGTCGCAAAATCCTCGCCGGTCGACAGGGGGATGCGTTGTTGCTGAACCAGGTCAAACGTCCCGACGATCAGCCGGTAAGGGCCGGGCGGCAGGTCGGGTGGAAGCGGCAGGCGGTAGCTGAGGGGCATCGTTTCCCCCGGCTGCCAGGCCCGGATGCGGTAAGCGCCGTGCAGGGGCCAGTCGTGCAGCCCGGCCAGGGCCTGTGCATTTCGATCCAGGAGTTGGACGAATATTTGCGTATCGGCCCGGATTTGGCGCCGGGGCTGCCAGTACAGCGTCACCGTCAGCGGCTGGCCGGGCGCTAACTCGCTCGCCCCGTAACCGACCAAATCCAGGCCATTGGTGAACGACACGGCCAGCGGCTGGATCGCCGGGGAAGCGCCCCGCCAGCGCGCCGGGAAAACCTGCGCCGCCGGGACGCCGTTGCCTGCCAGGAGCGGCTGCGATTGGCCGAGGGGGGCGATACCCTCCGGCAGGGGCGGTAGAAAATAGACGCCGCCGTCTTTGAGTAGCACCCACTCGTCGGGCACGTAGCCGGCGGGGATGCCCTCCGTCGTAGGCCGCTCCGGGTCCACCGGGGTGACGACGGTCACCGTCTCGCCCGGCTCCAAAGGCGGAGGCCAGCCGCCCCCACGACGCGGGTAAAACTCTGCCAGCAGGTAAGCCAGCGGGGCGCGTTGGTACTCGCTAGAGGGTAGCAAGATGGCCCGCTCCCGGTGCGCAGCAATATACTCAGCCTCGGCCACTTCCACCAGGCTGGCCCGCCATTCCAGGCCCTCGGTGGCGTTCACCTGGGGGATGACCCGCGCCGCAAAATCCCACTGCCGGGCCAGACCCGACAGAACGACCGCCAACGGGATCACAGCCGCAACCCAGGCCGGCAGGCGGGGCCGGTTTTCCAGCCAGCCCCACACGATGGCGCAGCCCAGACCGGCCATCAGAAAGATGAATGGCAGCGCTGCTGTCAGCCGCGTGGCCTGGGGCAACAGGCCTTCGAAGGCCAGCAGGTCCGGCAAGAGCAGCAAGACGGCCATCGTCAGGCCGAAGGACTGGCCCGCCCGCCGGGCGCGGACGGTTGCGCCCAGGGCCACCAGCAGCCCCAGAAAGAGGACCGGGGTCAACAAGGGGCGGCTCGATTGCGGATTGTAAGGATTATCCCAGCGCCAGCCGAACATCGACAACTGGTTGAGAATTTTTGCGCCGAGGATGGGGCCGGGGTCGGGCAGGCTGAAGACGAACTGCCCGGCGGATTGCCGGGTGCGGGCTACAAACGTGTAGGGCGCTCGAATGAACAGGAGCCATTGGGGCAGGGCCAGCAAGGCCGCCGTGATGCCCGCCAGCGCCAACCCGCGCCAGCGGGCCAACAAATGGCGGTTCGTCCACAGGGCCGCACCGCAGGCGGCGGCCAGGGCCAGCGGAAAGACCCGGCCAACGATGTAGGTGTACTGGCTCAACCCGATCACGACGCCGGCCAGAAAGAAATCGAGCCGGCGCCCCCGCCGCAAGCCGCGCCACAGGGAAGCCACGGCCAGCAGCTCTACGACGGGCAGCAGCGGCGGTTCCATTCCGTGCCGGGAAAACAGGCCGAAAAACGGGGATAGGGCCAGCCCCAGGGCGGCCATCAGGCCAGCCCGCCGGGCGAAGCGAAGGCCGCGCCCGGCAAACAACTCGCGGCCCGCCAGGTAAACCGCCGGCGTGGCCAGCGCCCCGCCGAAAGCCGTCAGGCCGCGCAGAGCGGGCAGGGTGAAGCCGAACACGGTAAAGACCGGGGCCTGCAGGTAAACGATTAAGGGGTTGGGCGCAAATTGGTGATATATATAGAACGGCCACAAGTCGCGCTGCAAAAAGTCGAGGGTGTACAGGCCCAACCGGGCCGCATCGCCACTAACCCCCGGGGGGGCGCTGAGAAAATGGGCAAAGTGGGTAGCCAGACTCAGTAGCAACAGAAGCAACGGCAGCCAGTCACGCCGCCGAACGATATTTAGCATCCACGCCTGCTTTCGTCGGGATAACGCGCAGCCCATTATACCCATCTTCAGGACTTCCTGGCAAGCCCCCGTGAAAATAGGG
>JBHHXL010000098.1:0-13514 GCA_046757065.1 Anaerolineae bacterium | reverse complement strand
TGTCGTCCCGCCAGGGACTGTCTGACTCCTCGGATAAAATGGGCGGGTGGTGGCAGGTCTTGCGTCTGCCCTGGGCGACCGGCAAAGCGGGAGGTCGCCCCTACTCTTCCACCTCCCCTCCGCCGGTGGGTGTCCCGCTTGCTTCACCTCCGGCAGCGAGCGAGGGGCGGGCCGAGGGGGTAAGGGGCAGACAAACTGTAAAACAACTCCCGCGGCCGGGAGCGCTGTCCAGGGCCAATTGCCCGTTGTGGGCCCGGATCAGGTCGTGGGCGATAGTCAGGCCCAGGCCCATCCCCTGGGGAAAGCGCCGGCCTGGCTGGCTGCGGAAGAAGGGGTCGAAGATGCGTTCCTGGTCCTCCGGAGCGATGCCCGGACCGGTATCGCTGATTCGGATCTGGAGCGAACCATTTTCGGACCCGGCCTCAACCGAAATTGTGCCGGGGGCGGGGGTATATTTGACGGCATTGCTGAGGAGGTTGCCCAAAGCCCGGGCCAGTTGATCGCCGTCGATCTCCACCGCCGGCAGGTCTTGGGTAAGCCTGGCCTGCCATTGCAGGCCCTTCTCTTCGGCGGCGGCCTGCCACGGTCTCAGGGTGCGGGCCAGCCAGTGGCCGAAATCGGTCGGCTGCCGGTTCAGGTCGAGCGCGCCCAGCACCTGGCCGTGGAGCTGGGCCAGGTTGTCCAGCAGGGGTTGCAGGCGTTCGATCTCGGCCTCCATCCCGTTTAAGAGGTCCTCCTGCAGGGCAGCGTCCTGACCGGCCCCTTGCAGCAAGGCGTGGGTGGCCGCCCGCAGCGCCCCCAGAGGACGCCCCAGCTCGTGGACCAGATTGGCCAGCAAGCGCCGGCGGGCCTCCTCCAGACTGTGCAGGCGGTCGACCAGGGTGTTGACGGCGTGCAATAGCGACCGTATCTCCTCCGGTCCCCGTTCGGGGAGAGGCGCCGGTCGCTGGCCGCCGGCGATGTCGCGCACGGCCGCCGTCACTCGCTGCAAAGCCCGCTCCAGGTTCAGGGCCAGCAGCAGGCCGATGATGATACCGATCAGCAACTCGAGGGCAACCACGCCGATGATCAAATAGCGCAGGTTCTGAAATTGATCGTAGGCCCCGGCCAACTGGTCCGTCATCCGCACCACGCCGGTGATCTGCTGGTCAGGCCCGATGACGGGGATCAGGACCTCGGCTACATCGGTTTGCAAGCGTTGCACGTACCCAACCCGCACGCTGCGCTTTCCGGCCAGCACCTCGGCCAGGTCCGGATGGTCGAGCAACTGGCCCAGGTTTTCCACATCCTCCGGGTCGCTCGACGCCAGAATCTGCCCCTGCGGGTCGAGCAACATGATCTGGGCGGTCACCTGCCGGTTGATGCGGGTGACCAGCACCTGGGCCTGGTCGGGATCGGACCAGAGGGTGGCCTGGTCGCCCACCGTTTCGGCGACAAGGGCCGCCTGCTTGGTCAATTCATTGGAGAGGTTTGCCAACGCCACCTGCGTTTGCAAGATGTAGATTAAGGACAGGCTGATCAAAGGGGCAGCGATCAGGAGCGGCAGCAGATGGCTGATGATCAAGCGACTTCGCAAGGTGCGCATCGTCAGACCTCCTGCGGAACCAACTTATAACCAACACCGCGTACGGTGATCAGGCGCTGGGGCCGGTTTGGATCGTCCTCCAGCTTGGCCCGTAAACGGCGGATATGAACGTAAACGACTTGCGGCTCGCCGGCGAACTCCGCCCCCCAGACCCGGTTCAGCAGGTCTTCCGTGGGGATGACGCGCCCCGCGTCCAGGGCCAGGGCGTGCAGCAGATCGAATTCGCGGCGCGGCAGGTCGAGCGCCCGGCCTCCCACCCGGACGGTGTGCGCCGCCGGATCGACGGTCAGGTCGCCGGCGGTCAACGGAACCCGTTCCGAAGCCGGGGAAGCGGGCCGTTGAGCGCGGCGCAGGACGGCTTTGATGCGGGCCAGGAGGACATCGGGGTCGAACGGCTTGGTCACGTAATCGTCGGCGCCCAACTCCAGGCCCAGGACCTGGTCCACTTCGCGCCGGCGGGCGGTGAGGAAGATGACCGGCGCGCCGACCTGTTGCTGCAACTGGCGCAGCGCCTCCAGGCCGTCCATACCGGGCAGGCCGATGTCCAAAAGCACCAGGTCCGGCCGGTCACGGCGAGCCAGGGCCAGGGCGTCTTCCGCGCTGGCGGCAGTGCTGACCCGGTAGCCGGCCTGCTCCAGGCTGAAAGCCAGGCTGCGCCGGAGCAGCGCGTCGTCGTCCGTCAGCAAGATGTGGGTCACGATCCGCCTACCTCCTCGTATAAAATAGGAGGTGTCTGGAGTGCAAAGCTTGCTTTGCCAGATTGTAAACGCAGAGCAAGCTCTGCACTCCAGTCATAACTCTATCTTCGGAGGGTTACGCCTGAAGGTAAGCTATCGTGATTATACCACAAATTCGGCTAATTCAAGCGATAAATGGCGTCCACGTCGGTCGGCTCATCGGGTGAGCCGCCGGGCGGGCGGCTGAAGCGGACGTACCGGTAGCGGACGCCGCTGTCGGCCACGCCCGCCAGATCGATGCGGATGCCGGTTTCCCAGGGGGTCAAGGGCGGGCCGTCGAGATCGCCCAGCAAATCCGCAGCCCGGATGAAGTTGTGCTGGAACTCGCCCGGATAGCTGCCTGGAGCGAGATCGCAGCTGTCGTCGGCGTAGCAGGCCAGGTCGCTGTTGGCGACGTTCTGCCCCGGCGGGCCGTCCTCGTTCCACTCGAAGACCAGCGTCCAATCCACCCCATCCGGCGAGACCTCGATCCGGGCCAGGTCCATCCAGATGCCGTTTTGGGGCGAAGGCGTGACCGGGGGATCGGTCGAAGCGGTCGGGCGTTCGTAGTAGACCAGGTCGGGGCCGGGGCCGTCGACCACCCCTTCGCCGGGGCCGTAGTCGAGGATGATGGAGCCGGGCGTAAAGACCAGGGTCAGGCCAATTTCCCCCGGCGGGGGCTTGGCATCGATCTCCAGGGCGTTGTCGCAGGCGCTGACGCCGGTGATCGAGCAAGTGACCGTCACCGGCATCGTGACGCCGATCGTCAGGGGCAGGGCCGGGGCGACGTTGCTGAAATCCGAGACCTGGCCGCCCGCGTACTGCGCCCGGACGCGGTACCAGTGGGTGATGCCGTTGGTGGCCGTCAGGTGGTAGGTTGAGGTGGCGGTCGTCAGCGGCAGCGTCGTCCAGAGGGGGTTGCTGATGTCGGTCGTGACCTGGACCTCGTAATTTTGCGGCGGGGGGTTGCTGCCCGTCCAGCCCAAACTGACCAGGCCGTCGCTCCCCGCAGCCTTCAGCTCGCGCGGCGACGAGGCCACGGTGAAGGCGTCCGGCAGCGAGCTGGCTGGCGCGGTCGGGCCCGGGTTGGTGACCGTCAGGGTGAAGGGGCCGGTCGGCATCGCAGCGGTGGGGGCGACGGCCGTGATCTGGGTCGAGCTGACGTAGGTCACATTGGTCAGCGCATAGCCGTCAAGATCGCCGCTGGCCGGATCGACGAAGTAAGCGCCGTTGATTGTGACCGGGGTGGCGCTGCCCGTGAAACCGACGCTGGGCGTGATCATCGTAATTTGGGGCAAGGGGTTGGTGGCCGTGTAAGCCGCCGTCAATTGATCCGATTGCAGGTCGGGGTTGGTTACCTGAAGATCGTAAGTTCCCGAAAAGACCGAGGTAGGAATCGTCCCGAAGATTTGGCTGGAGGTGCTGCCCCCGACGCTGATCGAATAGGTTGCGCCGGCGCTCAGGACCGCGCTCAGGCCCGACACGAAATTGCTGCCGGTGATGACCACCGGGACGGTGGCGGTGTTGACCCCCTGGCCGGGGCTGATGGCTAAGACGACCGGAGCCGGGAGCGTCGGGGTGGCCGTGGGCGTCTCGGTGGGCGTGGCGGTGAACGTCGCCGTGGGCGTGTCGCTGGCGGTCGCGGTCGGGCTGGCGGTTGGCGGTTGGGTCGGAGCCGGCGTCCCGGTCGGCGGCGGTGGGGTGGGGGTCGGGGGCGTGGGCGCGGGCGGCGGGGTGGCGGTGGGCGTGTTGGCCGGCGGCGGCGTGGCCGAGGCCGTGGCGGTGGACGGGACCGGCGTCGGGGGGAGGGGGGTGGCCGTGGGCGGAACCGGCGTGGATGCGGGCGGCAAGGGCGTCGCCGCCTCGGTTGGGGAGGGCGTGTCGCTGGCGGTAGGTATCGAGGTGGCGGTCGGGGGCGGGACCGGCCTGCGGGTTGCGGTGAAGGTGGGCAGCGGCGTCTTGGTCGGGGTGGGGGTGACCGGCAGGGCGACGACGGCCACCGGCGCTTCGTTCGCTTCGGGGGTAACGGTCAGGCCCAAAAGGTCGGTCAGGGCTTCGGTGGCGATGGCCGGATCGAGCGGGGCGAAGGCCAGGGGGGTGGAGAGGCCGTAATCTGCCCCCTCGGCGGCCAGCATGTTGGCCAGGACGATGCGCTGCCCGCCGGTCGTGCGCGCCACCTCCGAGGACAAATACACGCAGCCAAAGCTAAATAGCAGGAGCAACAGCAACCACCACAGATCGCGGCGGCGCTTGTCTCTCTCCGGTGCTTCCTCCCGGTGTGGCTCGATCATGGGGGCTCGTTATCCTCAAACGGGTGTGTTCAAAACGAGATTGTAGGGGCAGACCGATGTGTCTGCCCGACGGCTCCGCCGGGGCGAACACACGGGTTCGCCCCTACGGCTCATTTTGAATGTACCCTCCTCAAACAACACCGATGTGCAGCGGGGGTCTTATACTTCCTCCTGGCCGAGGGGCAGCATCTCATCAGCCTCAACCACGGGCGTTGCGGATGCCGTTTCCAGGGGTAAGGCAAAACTAAACGTGCTGCCCCGATCCTTCTCGCTTTCAAACCAGATACGCCCGCCGTGCTGCTCGATGATGGCCCGGGCCAGGTACAGCCCTAAACCCGCGCCCCGGACTCCATACACTTCGCCGTGGACCGCGCGGAAAAACCGCTGAAAGATGAACGGCTGGTCGGCCCGGTCAATGCCCACGCCGGTGTCCCTGACATCGACCCGGACCTCGCCATCCTCAGCCGTGACCTGGAGCTCTACCTGCCCGCCATCCGTCGTATAGTTGAAGGCGTTATCGAGCAGGTAATTCAGGGCGCGGCGCAGCCGGGCCTGATCGGCCAGGACCCACAGGGGCGCATCGGTGGCCGGCTTCAAGGTGAAGGACAGGCCGCGCTCTCCGGCCCTGGGCAACCAGGCCGTGTATGCCTCGGATACCAACGTCTCCAGGCGAAGCTCCTCCTCCTCCAGCCCCAGCGAATTCCCTTCGATCTGGGAAATGTCGATCAGGGTCGAGATCATCTCGTGGAGCTCCTGCACGTGGGTCCTAACCGTGTTGACCAGGCGGATCTGCTGATCGTCCAACCTGTCGCCGCTTTGCATCAAGAGCAAGTCGGCCGAACCCTGGATGGGGACCAGCGGCGTCAGCAATTCGTGAGAGATGCTCTCAATGAACTGATTCTTCAGATTGTCCGATTCCACCTCGCGGGTGATGTCGCGCAGCACCACAACCGTGCCCAGGACTTCCTGCTCGGCGTTCACGACCGGCGCGGCCAGGGCGCTGAAGGTGAACTCCGCTATCTGGAAGCGCCGCGCCTCGGTTAGACCCCTGCCGGACAGGATGTCTTCCTGGCTGAAGGGCAGACTCTCTAAAGCGGCCTGGCTCGACTCGGCGGCCAGCAAATCCAAAATGCGCCGCGCCGCCGGGTTGGTGGTGATAACCTCGCCGCGTCTGTTCTGCACGATGACCCCGTCGGCAATGCTGCTGAGAATGGCCTGCACCTTCCGGGCCTCTTCCTCCTGAAGTTGCAGCAAAATCTCCAGGTCTTGCGTGCGCAGCTCCAACTCGCGGGTCATCTCGTCGAACGTGGTCGCCAGCCGCCCAATCTCGTCGGGGCTGGAAACACCGGTTCGCCGGGCCAGGTTACCCCGGGCAATCTCTTGCGTGGTGGACACGAGTTTGGCGATGGGTTGCAAGATTTGTTGCGCCACCAGCAAGCCAATGCTGATGACAGCTACCATCGCCAGGAAGAAGATCGCCGTGAAGAGGTTGCGGCTGGTGGTGCCGGCCCGCACCACGAAATCACCGGGCCAGCCCACGGAAAAGACGCCCAACGTTTCGCCACGCAAGACAAACGGGCCGTAAGCCAGCCAATAGCTCCGCCCGAACAACTCCCGCCGGTCAAGGGCCGTCGAACTTTGGGCGTCGTCCAAGACCTCCGCGTAAAGCTGGGGCGTGATCTTCAGCAGGGCCATAACGCCCTCTTGCCCGCCGCCAAAGGTCGTGCCGATAACCAGGCCGGTGCTATCGTACAGCGTCACATCGGCCTGCGACGAGCGTTTCAAATCGGCCAGGATGTTGTCCAGAAACGCGCCGACCAGTATCACGCCCACCAGGCGATCACCCTGGCGAACCGGGCCGATGGTGTACAGGATAATCTGCTCGCGGTCATTCAGACGGGCCAACTGGGTGTATTTGCTGCCCAGGTTGTCGGTGACGCCGTTCAAGACCTTAACGACGGCGGGCCAACTTTGAAAGCTGGCCAGGGAGCCGACCTCTTCCTCGAAAGCGCCGCCGCCCAGCGAAGCGCGAGTGGTGCGCAGGACTTCCCGGCCCCCGGCATCCAGCAGGATGATGCTGTCGATGGCCTGCTCGTTGGCTAAAATGGGGCTGACCAGTTGGGCCAGCCGCTCGTAATCCCCGCTTGAGATGGCCTGCGGCACGCCCTCGGTAAAGGCGAGCAGGCGCTCGACTTCAAGCCGCCTCACTTCTTGCGAGACCACGGCATCGCTCACCGCCCGCCCGGAATCGATGAGGCGGGTTTCGATCCGTTCCTCCAACGAGTCCTGAACCAGATTGGTCACGACATAGGCTCCGGCCATCGCCACGGCCAGGGTCAGGACAAAGTAGGGAAATATGATCTTGTTGCGGATGCTGGACCGCAAACGCCGGGTTAACCTGTCAGGCCAGGATTGCCCGGCTAACGGCCCGGAGGCGCTTTTGCTCATAACGATGGGAGCTTGGACTTACGCAGTTGAGCGCAGGGCGAGCGGAAGATAAACCACGCTCCTCATTCAACCGCGTAACTTCTATTACTAAAACTTTAAGTCGACTGTTAGCATTATATCAGGTTTACCGGGCCAAAGCCAGAGGATTATGATACTAAGAAATAGTACCCTGGTATATAATAGGCCTGGAAAATCAGTGGTTGCTACGGTTAATACTCAGCCGGATAAACTTTGTCGTTTGGATGTGACCTATGTACAGTCTCGATGACACCATTGCGGCCATCGCCACCCCCCTCGGCCAGGGTGGGGTGGGGATTGTCAAACTCAGCGGCCCCGAGGCGCTGCCCATCGCCCAGGGGCTATTTCACCCCGCCCGCCCGCTAAAGCGCCTGCGCCCGCGCTACCTCCACTTCGGCCAACTCATCGATCCGGCAGATAACAGCCCCGTCGATGAAATACTGTTGGCCTATATGCCCGGCCCTCATAGCTATACCCGGCAGGATGTGGTCGAGATTCAGGCGCACGGCGGCCTGGCCCCGCTGCAACGCATCTTGCAACTGGTTTTGGCCGCCGGCGCTCGCCCGGCGGAGGCCGGGGAGTTTACCCTGCGCGCTTTTATCAACGGCCGGTTGGACCTGGCCCAGGCCGAGGCGGTGTTAGACGTGGTCGAGGCCAAAACCGAGGCGGCGCTGCGGGTTGCCACAGAGCAATTGGGCGGCGCGCTCTCGGCCCGGGTCAAAGAGGTGCGGCGGGGGCTGGTGGATGTGCTGGCTTTTCTGGAGGCCAGCATCGACTTCGTCGAGGACGAAATCCCGCCGCAAGATGTGGCGCGGCCCCTGCAAGCCGCCAGCAATGGCCTGGAAGGTTTGATCGCCAGCGCCGACCGGGGTCTGATCTACCGCCAGGGCGCGCGGGCGGCGATTGTGGGCAAGCCCAACGTCGGCAAAAGCAGCCTGCTCAACGCCCTGCTGCGCAACGAGCGGGCCATTGTCACCGACATCCCCGGCACCACCCGCGACACACTGGAAGAAACGATCAACGTCGGGGGCGTGCCGCTGGTCCTGGTCGATACGGCCGGCATCCGCGCTCACGCCGTCGATGCGGTTGAACACATCGGCATCGAGCGCAGCCGGGCCGCCCTGGCCCGGGCCGACCTGGCCCTGCTCGTGGTCGATGGCACCGCCGCCCCCGACGAGGGCGATGAGCAAATCGCGGCCCTGATCTCCAGCCGCAAACCGGCGTTGCTGATCATCAACAAGCGCGATCTGCCCGGGGCCGACCCCGGCAACATCCCCGCCGGTTTCTGTCCTGGGTCGCGGCGCATCTTTTTCTCCGCCGCCAGCGGCCAGGGGCTGGAGGCTCTGGAAGCGGCCATCATCGACACGGTCCTGGGCGGCGCTTTGACCCTGGCCGACGCGCCGCTGGTCAGCAACCCGCGCCACAAAGCGCTGTTGACCACGGCCCTGGGCCACGTCGAATCGGCGCTTGAGGCCCACGGAGCCGGTCTCTCGGTTGATCTGGTGGCGATTGATGTGCGGGAGGCGGTCGAAGCGTTGGGGCAGATCACCGGGGAGACGGCCAGCGAGGATTTGCTGAACGCCATCTTCAGCAATTTCTGCATCGGCAAGTAGGGCGCGTCCAAAATTCAGGTGCGACGCACTTCCAACAAGCTCCTGGCTCGAAAAGCGCCCTCGTACGATTAGATCAGGCCATTGAAAGGCACGCCGGAAGTGCGTCGCACCTGTTCCACCCAATTCTTGGGACACACGCCGGCAAGTAGCCTGACTTGGCAAGCGGCGACTTTCTGCTATCATGCGGGTAGCTAAAACCACGGAACGAACTGGATGGACGACAGACTTTCACATCATAACCCTCACTGGATCGACACGGACCGGGCAGTTCTGGACCTCCTTAATGTTCTTGGCGGGCAATCGCTTGTCGCCGTCGATACGGAGAGCGATAGCCTTTACAGCTACTATGAAAAGGTCTGCCTGTTACAATTCTCAATACCGGGGGTGGATTATCTGGTCGATCCGCTGGCAGCGAATATTAAGCCGTTGGGGGATTTATTCGCCAGCGGTAATGTCCAAAAGATTTTCCACGCCGCCGAGTACGATATTCTCAGCCTGAAACGGGACTACGGTTTTGAATTCGCCAACCTGTTCGACACGATGGTCGCGGCCCGCGTGGTGGGCTGGCCCCAGTACGGCCTGGGTCACCTCCTGAACGAGCGGTTCGGCGTTCAGCCGGATAAACGTTTTCAGCGTTACAATTGGGGCCTGCGTCCCTTGAGCCAGGAAGCGCTAATCTACGCCCGACTGGACACTCACTATCTGCACGCCCTGCGCGAGATACTGCTGGCAGAACTGACGGCGCAGAACCGGGTGCGCGAAGCCAGCGAAGCCTTCCAGCGCCTGACGCAGCTAGAGCCTTCGCCGCGCTCCTTCGACCCCGATGGCTTCTGGCGCATTAAGGGCGCTCGCCGCATTTCCCCTACGGCTCAGGCCGTTCTGCAAGCCCTCTACATCTTTCGAGACAAACAGGCCCGCCGGTCGGACCGCCCCCCTTTTAAGATTCTGACCGATTCGACGTTAATGCATCTGGCTAGAGCCCAACCCCAATCCCCTAACGAGTTGGCCAGGGTGAAAGGCGTCAGCGCCACCCACATCCGCCGCTTTGGGCAGGCGTTGTTGAAGGTGATCAGGGAGGGGCAGGAAGCGTCACCCCCTGATTATCCTCGCTCCCGCGCCCCTCGCCCCCACAATTCCACCTTGCGGCGCTACGAAGCCCTGCGCCGCTGGCGCAATCAAATCGCCAGCCGGCGGGGCGTCGAACCCGACGTTATCCTGCTGAACAATACGTTGAAGGCCATCGCCGAGGAAGTGCCGGTTTCTCTCAAGGAGTTGGACGCGCTCGAACTGTTGGGGGAATGGCAACTAGAGACGTACGGGCAGGCCATCTTGCAAGTCCTGCGAAAGACATCCACCTGACCGGGCGTCCGGACAGTTCCTAATGAAATTTGAGGATCAAATTCGGTAACTGGGGCCGGGCAGACACGCAGGTCTGCCCCTACATTTCCACCAGATGTAGTTCGCCCCAGGTGCTACCCCTCGGATATTGTCTTACTTCCGGATCAGGGGCAGGAAGATGAAGTACTCCTCGCCCTCAACGTTCCCCCGCTGGTTTTGGAAAGTGCAGGTCAACTGCTGACCCGTCCCCAGGGGGATGGTGGCCGCAAGGTTGTCCCAATCGACCGTGACCGGCAGCGGCTGGCCGGATCCATCCCGGCAGGCGAGCCCGATCAGGGCCCAGAACGGGTCCGGGAAGGAGGCCGGGTCTTCGGCCACGGTGTAGCTGCCGGGCAGCAGGTTGGGGAAGGTTCTCGAATTCTGGCCCCCGCCGCTGCTCAGAACGAAATCCCCCAAATCGCCGCTGAAACCGAAATCGTGGACGCCCTCGGCCTGTTTGACGATGGTGATCGAGGCGGTGACCACCGCCACCGAGACGCTGTCGCCGGCGGTGACGATTGGGCCGGTGGGCGGGGTGCCGCTGACGGTCACGGTGTTGGTCAGCGGGCCGGGCAGATCGCTCATCTGGACGGTGTAGGTCGCTACGCCGCTGGCGCTCTGGCCCGGGGCCAGGCTGGACGCATCCAGGCTGATGGGGCCGAGCGGGTCGTCGTGGGCGCTGAGACCGGTCAGGGTCACCCCGCCGAGGTTGGTCACGGTGTAGGTGTAGGCAATTGTCTGGCCGACATTGGCCACGCTCACGCTGGAGACCTTGTTCACTGCCAGGTTGGCCGGGGGATCGCCGCTGGCGGCGATCCTGGCCACAAAGGCATCATTGCCACCGGCGTTGGCCGCCTGCAAGGGGTTGGCCGTGGGGAAGTTGCCGGAAGCGGTCGAACCGGTCAGGTAGGCATTGCCGGAAGCATCGACGGCGATACCCAGGCCGAGGTCATCGCCGCTCCCGCCGAGGTAAGTGGCGTAGCCGAAAGCTGAGCCGGCGGGGTTGAGTTTGGCCACGAAGGCGTCGGACAGGCCGCCGCCGTGGACGGACTGGAGGGGATTTGCGGTTGGGAAGTTGCTCGAAGCGGTTACGCCCGCCACGAAGGCGTTGCCGGAGGTATCCGCAGCGATGCTTTGGCCATCGTCAGTGCCGTTCCCGCCGAGGTAGGTGGAATAGACCAGGGCGGAGCCGGTGGAGTTGACCTTGGTTACGAAGGCGTCCCGCCCGCCGCCGCCGGCCACCGGTTGCAAGGGGTTGACCGTCGGGAAGTCGGATGAAGTGGTAAAGCCGGTCACGTAGGCGTTGCCCGACGGGTCCACGGCGATGTCATAGCCGTAATCATACCACCAGCCGCCGAGAAAGGTGGAATAGACGAGGGCGGAGCCGGCGGGGTTGATCTTGGTCACGAAGGCGTCCCAGTAGCCGCCGAAAGTGGGCTGCAAGGGATTGACGGTCGGGAAGTTGAGCGCGTGGGTATAGCCGGTCACATAAGCATTACCGGCGGCATCCACGGCGATGCCGTAGCCGGCCTCGACCTCATCGCCGCCGAGGTAGGTGGAATAGACGAGGGCGGAGCCGGTGGGATTCAACTTGGTTACAAAAGCATCGCTCGAGCCGTCTAAAGCCGGCTGCAAGGGATTTACCGTCAGAAAATTGCTCGAAGCGGTCAAACCGGTCACGTAGGCGTTGCCGGCGGCGTCCACGGCGATGCTGAAGCCGAAGTCATCGAAAATGCCGCCCAGATAGGTGGCGTAGAGCAGGGTCGAGCCGGTCGGGTTCAACTTGGCGATGAAGGCGTCGTCGCTGCCACGATTGGCTCCCTGGACAGGGTTCACCGTCGGGAAGTTGCTCGAAGCGGTTTGCCCCGTCACGTAGACGTTGCCGGCGGCGTCCACGGCGATGCCGGCCCCACTGTCGGCCTGGTTACCCCCGAGGTAAGTGGCGTAGAGCAGGGTCGAGCCGTCGGGGTTGAGCTTGGCCACGAAGGCGTCGGAGCTGCCGGCGTTGGCGGCCTGGAAAGGATTTGCGGTGGGAAAGTTGCTCGAAGCGGTCGAACCCGTCACGTAGGCGTTGCCGGCGGCGTCCACGGCGATGTCGCGCCCGTGGTCCACGCTGACTCCGCCCAGGTAGGTGCTATAATCCAGCGTCGGGTCAAGGATTAGCGGGTAGGCAGGATCGTAGCTACCCAGGGCAAAGCCGATGCTGCCGTCGGCGGCGATGGCGTAGTGGACGCTGACGGGCTGCCGCTGCCCGCCAATGGTTTGCCAGGCCAGGGGGGCGCGTTCAACGATTGGGGATTGGGGATTGGAGATTGGAGATTGGGGAATCCTCCCCTGCTCCCCTGCTCCTCTGCTTGCTTGCTTGTCTGTGGCGGCGGGGAGGTCGATCAGCAAATCGCCGCTGGCTTCATCCATCCTGACGCCTGTCGCGCCGTCGTAGCGCCAGCGGATGTAGCCGGGGTCCGCACCGGGCGCGACCCGGTAGGTCCCCTTCAGCGCGCCTGCTGCTCCTTCGTAGTGCAGATCAATGCCGGGATACAACTGCCGGTAGGTCAGGCCAGCATAGGTGGGCAGATTGGCCCGCCATTGCGCGGGATCGTCCCCGATGAGGTAGTTGACAATGCCGGGCAGGCGGTCGAAGGCGATTACCTCCGGCGTAGGATTCGCCCCCTCGAAGCGCAGGCGCAGGACGGCAGCGTTTTGGGGGCTGCCAGATTGGGCCGGCAGGGACAGCACAACTTCGGCGGGGGTAAAGAACAGTGCACCGTTCGCTCCAGGCGCTTGGAAGCGGACGTTAGCCGCAGCCTGCCCGGCGTTGGGCACGAACCACAGCGGCAGATCGGCAAAGGCCGGGCTGAGGGTGGAGGCGGTTGACGGTGGCCGGGGGAGGGGTTGCGACGCGAACAACATAGCCAGGGTCAGGATAAGAACCAGGAAGAGGGGCGGGAAGCGATTTAGCTTGAGGTCGGCCCGGGGCGAGGTTGTTGCAGCCAAGGCGAAGGGTTGCACAGGCAAATTCACGACGCACCTCCCAAGCTATTACAAGCGGAAAACAAACGATTGATATCTTCCGGGCGGGGGAACCTGAACAGGTAATCGTCCAGTTCCAGGCTGTTCTTTAGAAGACGAGTGTCGGGGGTGGATTGGGTGGCAACGCCGATGACTTGCAGGTCGGGAAACTGGCAGCGAATGGCCGGCAGCAACCCAAGCAAGTTCCGGGTTGGCCGGTCCAGGTCCACCAGGAGAAAATCCCATTCCAAATCGGAGCAATAGAGGCAATCGATGATGCTAATTGTCGTTCGAACCTTCACCCCTTCCTCGGAAAGCACTTGGGCTATTGTTTGCAGCGCCGGGCTATTAGCGCCACAGATCAGGACCCGTGGAGGGATCATGTTTACCTCTCCTTTTCAACGCTATACAAGACTTCTTATCACATATCATTGTCCACAGAACGGAGTACTACTAG
>JBHHXL010000097.1:0-13564 GCA_046757065.1 Anaerolineae bacterium | reverse complement strand
CGCTGCCACGGCCTCGCCGACCGCCGCTGCCACAGCAACGAGGCGCGCCTCACCGACTCCGGCTCCCACCCAGCTCATCGTGTGGGAAGGTCTGCCCCCGGCCCAGTCCGAGGCCCTGGCCGAGGACATTGAAAGCTTCACCACGGCCCATCCCCAGGTGATGATTGACCTGCAGCATTACAACGCGCCCGCCGAGTTCATCGCCGCCGTCCAGGGCGGAAGGGCCGAATTCGACCTGGTCCTTGGCCCCCAGGCGCTCGTGGCCGGCTTGCAAGCGGGCGGTTATCTCGTGCCCCTTGAGGAAATCGTAGCGCCCGATTTTCTGGAGGGCTTCATCCAACCGGCCCGAAGCGGGGCCCAGATGAACGATCGCCAGTGGGGGCTGCCGGCCACCGCCGGTTTCCATTTGCTCCTCTTTTACAACACCGATCTGGTTGAAGAGCCCCCGGCCACCACCTCGGAACTGTTCGATCTGGCCGAAGCGCGAACCGGCGAAGGTCAGTGGGGGTTGGCCATCAACAGCTATGATCCGTTGTGGCTGCTGCCCTGGTTAGGCGCTTACGGCGGCTGGCTCACGGATGGCGCGGACACCCCCAACCTGGACTCGCAAGCTATGGAACAAGCCCTGACCCTCTGGCTCAAATGGCAGGGGCGGATTGCCGGCATCGCGCCGGTCATCACCTATACCGAGGCCAGAGACTTATTCCTGGACGGCCACGTGGCAATGCTCGTTGACGGCGAATGGGCGATTGGCGATTTCCGCCAGGCAGACCGAGTCCCCTGGGCGGTTGCCCCCCTGCCCGATGTTGGCTCAACCGGCCAGGCGGCCACCCCCCTGATTCTGGCGCGCTACTGGGCCGTCGGGGGCGAAGCCGGCGGGGATGCCCCCGCCTCGACGAGCCAGCAGCAAGCCATTGCTGCCTTCCTGGAATTTGTGACCGAGCCGCAGCGCCAGTTGCGCTGGACAAGCCAATTTGGCCTGCTGCCAACCCGCTCCGAAGCCCTGAACAGCCCCCAAATTCTCAATGATCCTATCTTGCGGGTCAGCGCCCGGCAATTGCAAGCGGGCCGGGGGCTGCCCCTAAACCTGAATCCCGATACCCTGTTGCAGGCTATGCGCGCCCCGCTGCGCGAAATGCTCGACGGCCGGCTCACCCCGCAAGAGGCGGCGGCGGCTATGCAAAGCGCGGTGGAATAAAAAAGGCATCTCCCGGTAGAGACGCCTTTTGATGCCTATTTGCTTTTCCAGGTCGCTCTTTCTGGACGTCGGCTTACATCGGTTCCAGCACAGGCATATCCACCTTGACCACGTCTTCGGCTGCCGGACCTTTTGGCTTTTCTAACAAAGTATATTCCACCGGTTGGCCCTGTTGCAGGGTGCGGTACCCATCTCCACGAATGGCAGAATAGTGAACAAAGACATCACTGTCGCCGTCGCGGGTGATGAACCCATAACCTTTCTGGTTGTTAAACCATTTGACCACACCTGCTACACGCCCGTTCATACGTTTAACCCTCCTTACATAATAACTAAGTGCTTGTCCGAAAATAACTTGCCATATTTGCAGGATATTTCTTGGGAAAAATACTAAAGTTATTCGCGGACAGTTACCAGATGTAAGTTACACCTGCCAAACGGCCGAGCCAAAAAGGCTGTCAGGGGAAATTGTGAATAACTGCGATGTGGTTTACGCTGGCAGATCTTACAGAAACCTATATTTTGGAGTATAACGTATTGCCGGGGGCTATGTCAACGGGTTTTGGCAGACTGTAACTGAACTGTAACCTCACCCACATTCTCGAAATCTCCGGTTACAGAACGATAAAGAACAACCTGCACCGCCGTCACCTGCGGGGCGAGATCGGGGGGTATTTTCAGGCCGTACACATCGCGCACCACTTCGCCAGGCCGCCACCGGCTGGTGGGGTAGATACCCCACACCGGCTGGTGATCTTGTAGAAGCACCTCACCACCAACCCGGATCAATTGCCCGTCCACGAGCGGCCGGACGGAGACATTGAAATCTTCCTCCGTTTCGGCCAGAACCGTCCAGTAGAGGGCAACCTGCCAGTTGGGCCGGGCCAGACGTCTGGCAACCCTGGGCGGAAGCATCGCTTCATTGCCAACCCGCTCCAGGCCGATCAGCCGCAGCCCGCCGCCCACGTCCAGGGCGAGCCGCTCCACATACGGCGGCAAGTTTTGCCGGGGCGTGGACCGTCCCTTGATCAGCTCCAGGCCGGCCGCCTGGGACCAGATAGCCGCGCCGGCCACGGCCTCGGAGGCGGCGAAGCCGCCCCGGGTTACGTAACGATGGGGCGGCTCCCCATCACGCGGCGGCGTTGCCAGCAATGCATCCGGGCCAACCGCGACCAGGTCCGGCGCTGCCCCCCAGATGGTAGATAGATATTGCAAAGCCAGGCGTTCTTCATAATCGCCAGCGATCAGCGCCGGCAAGGCCGGCCCGTCGGCCAGGATCGCCCAGCCGCGATCCAGGCCGGCGTCCCCCGCCCGGAAGCGTTGGTTGGCCTGGGGCAGGCTGAGGGCAAATCGATACCCCACCAGGCCAACCAGTAACACGATTAAGGCTACCTGCCTCAACGGGTCACGGAAACGGAAGAAGCGAGAAGCGCGGCCCTCTCTCCTCCCGATCTCCAATCTCCACGCGAAGCGTCCAATCTCCGCTTCGCCCTCGGGTGTGTCCGACATTTTAGGAGGACCGGGGGGTGTGGGGGGTGTCCCCCCAATTCCCCCCTGTGCTTTCCAAAAAATTTGGACGCACCCTTCGCCCCCTCCGGCGGACGCGCGCCAAAGCACGTTGACCAGCGTTGCAAAGCCGATCACGAGCAGGGGATAGGCCGGTAAGATGACTTGAAACCAGTTGCCAAAGCGATACCCCCAGGAGAACGCGGCGTAAACGGCCAGCGTGCCGTACAAAAGCAGCGCCCGCCGCCGGCCCAGCAGAGCGATACCGGCCAGCCCCCCGATGAGCACGACCCAGGTCAACTCATTCCAGATCAACGCCGGAAACTCGTCGGTGAAAAAGCTACCGCCCGCCAGGCCGGGCGCGAGTTCGTCGCGCCCTTGCCGGATGCTGACAAAATCGAGGAACCATTGCCAGGCGCTGTCCCACTGGCCGGCCCCGCGCCACTCCGGATGCTGCGCCCCCCGGATGTAAACGTAGGCGTAGCTCAAGACCGGCAGGGAGGCGGCCAGGGTCGATTTGAGGGCCAGATCAAAACGGCGCAGGTAATCAGGGCGGCGGGCGAGGATGAAGGCCAGCAACGGCGGCGCGATGAGCAACGCCGTGACCATATTGGCCGCCATCGTGCCGACAACGAGGGCCAGCCACAACACCCGGCGGCCAGTGGGCCGCTCCTCCCAGCGAAAAGCCAGCCAGACGACCAGCACCGTTTGAAAAACCGCCGAGGTGTACTGCTCGGTGGTCACGCTGTAAAACCAGAAGAAATAGGTGACGGCGTAGAAGGCGGTCAGCAGGCCCGCTACCGGCCAGCGCCCGCCGGTGACCCGCAGCAGAATGAGATATAGGACAGCCAGGGCGGCCAGCCCCCATCCCGTAGAATAAAGCGATAGAATCTGGACCGGATTCAGGGCCCGGCCCAGCAGCGCCCGTCCCACCCGAAACCAGAGCCAGCCGCCCATCGTGTAGAGCGGGTAGCCCGGCGCGTTGCTGGGGCGCGCCTCGACCTGGGCGTACTGGTGGGTGATCAGATCGCCGCCGCCCAATTCCTCGAAGCGCAAGCCCGTGTCCAGCGTCAGCAGGTAGAGGAGGGCCGCCGCCAGAATCACGATCAGGCCCGCCCGGCGCGCCAGCCGGGGGTTCGTCCAGATGCTGTCGTTAACGCCCACCATCACTCTGAGCAAGCTTCTCATCTGTTCTGCTGCAGCAAACGCCACGGGTCGGCGGCGAGAGGATCGGGTCCGCTGGCAGCGGGATTGTAGCGGTCCAAAGTCCAGCGCGCGGGGTTATTGAGGATGTATTGGCGAACGGCGTCCAATGCTCGTTCAGAACGAACGATGTGTTCGTAGTAATTGCGTTGCCACACCGAAATACCGGCGCTTCCACGAAGCTCATTAATGTGTTTGGCGACGGCGGACTTGAATGACCGTATGACCGTCGGCAATGAGCCTTTGACCGGTTGACCGAATTGTTCCAGCGTAGGGGCACGGCGCGCCGTGCCCCTACCTTGGCTGAGACGGCGCAAGCGTTCCTCGGTCTCGGGGTCCTGCACCTGCAAGGGAACGAAGACGGTTTCCAATTCGGCCTCGGTCCGCACCCGGCTGCGGCGGCCGGCCGGCTTGATGAACAGGAAGGAGATGTGGCTGTGGGTTTCCAACAGGTGGTCGATGTATTCAGCCAGGGCCTGGGCATCAGGCTTGGCGGGGTCCAGGCCACGCTGGCGGAGCAACTCGGCCACGTAGGTCGCGGTCTGTTCGACAGCGGTGGCCGTGCGGGCCAGGTCGACGCCCAGGGCGCGCAGTTCCCGGCGAACGGCCTCCCGGTCGGCGTACTTGATCAGGGCTCCCCAATCGTTGTGCCGGTCGAGGTGGCGGCGCAGAGCAACCAAAAAATCGACCAACACCTGGCGCCGGCTGGTGGGCCAACGCAGGCTTCGCCAGAGGTTATCGGGAACCAGACCAGGATCGGGCGCGGTCATCAGCAGGACGGCGCGGGCTAATTCCTGGCGGAGGGCGTCGTTATCGCCGGCCTGAAGCTGGTCGAAGCCCAGGTTGAGCAGGTAGCGCGCGGCCGCGTCTTCCTCCTGTGGCGCACCGATCTCGTGGAAGGCCGCCTGGACCGCGCCCAGCAGGGCCTGGTCCTTTTCCGCTCCCTGGTAAGGGCGCTGGATCAGCTTTTTCAGGCGTTTCGTGGCCGGTTCCAGGGCCGGGTCCAGGACGCCCTTTTCCAGCAATTTGCCGCCGACCTGGACCAGCCCCCGGGCCAGGGCCGCACCGATAGCGATGGTTATGGGGTCCATCGATCCACCTCAAATTATTTGACAGAAACGCAAGGGAAAGGTACCATTTTCAACCGAAACTCACAAACCCATCACCGGCCCCAAGGGGGTTGCACCCTGGAGTTCAAGCCCGTGCCCAATAGCGAAGCCCAATCCAGCCGGCGGTTAAAACCGCTCCCATCCTGGCAACATCGGCTCTGGAAAACCGTCAGCAACGTCTTCATCCTGGCCGGTATCGGCCTGCTGGGCCTGGGCGGCTGGATGGCCTACCAGGGGCAGACGCCCGCCTTCGGGCCAACGCCGCCCCCCCTGCCGCCCGAAAGCCTGGAAGACAACCCGCTGCCCGTGGTCGAGCTGGCCGCGCCGGCCGCCACTCCCACCCCCACCGACACGCCCTCGCCCAGCCCATCGCCGACGGCGACCGCCACGCTGAAACCGGGCGAAACGCCGCCGCCCACCTTCACCCCGACCACGACGCCCAGCCCGGAGCCGACGGCCACCTTCACCCCCACCCCGGTTCCGCCGGCCTCGTCGCCCCCGGCGCGCATCATCATCCCGGCCATCAACCTGGACGCCGACGTGGTCGAGGTCGGCTGGCACCAGGAGACGCACGGCGGCCAGACGGTCAGCGTCTGGGACGTGGCCGAGTACGCGGCAGGCTGGCACAGAAATTCGGCGCTGCCGGGAGAGGTCGGCAATATGGTCTTATCCGGCCATCACAACATCAAGGGCGAAGTCTTCCGCTACCTGGTCGATCTGGAGCCGGGCCATGTGATCACCCTCTACGCGGATGACCGCCCCTTCAACTACGTGGTTGATCTCAAATTCATCCTGAAAGACCGGGGTGAACCGCCGGAAGTTCGCCAGCAAAACGCGCGCTGGATCGGCCCCTTCTCCGACGAGCGCCTGACGCTGGTCACCTGCTGGCCCTTCAACAGCAACACCCATCGCCTGGTTGTGGTGGCCAAGCCGACTCTGACCCCTCCCGACGCCACCCCGCCTCCCAGACCGACGCGAACGCCCGCCGCCGGCATCCGGCTACTGGAAGATATATTTAGATAGCACCGGGCCCGGTCAGGCTCTACCAAGCAGGGTCTACCGGGGATTGGACGCTTCGCGTGGAGATTGGAGATTGAGCGAAATCACGAATCTTTAATCTCTAATCCCCAATCTCTAATCCCCAATCTCTAATCTCCAATCTCCAATCTCCAATCTCTAATCTCCCGTCGCAAACACACTCTTTTCCTGGACGAATAGTCCCATCAGATAATCCCTTCCAACCTGTCCACCAGCCCGGCCCACTCCGCCAAGGACAGCGTCTGCGCCCGGCGGCGCGGGTCGATGCCCGCCTCGGCCATCAGCCCGGCCACATCCCCTGCGGGGAGCCCCAACGAGGCGGCCAGGGAGTTCTTCAGTTGCTTGCGCTTCTGGCTGAAGCCGGCTTTGACCACGCGAAAGAACAGAGCCGGTCTGTCTCCGGCAAAGGGGGGGGTGGGAAAGGTGTCCACCCGGACCACCGCCGAGTCTACCTTAGGCGGCGGGATAAAGGCCCCGGCGGGAATTTTGTGAACCAGCCTCGGTTTTCCATAGAACTGGGCGCTGACCGCCAGCAGGCTCATCTGCCCCGGCCCGGCCACCAGGCGCTGCCCCACCTCCTGTTGCACGGTGAACACTAACCGCTGCGGCCGCGGCTCGCTTTCCAACAGGTGCCGCAACACGGCCGAGGTGATGTAGTAGGGCAGGTTGGCCACCACGACATACGGCCCCCCCCGCACGAGTTGCGGCGGATCGACCCCCAAAATGTCGGCCTCGACGAGGGTCAGGTTCGAGAGGTCGGCCAGCTCCATTTGCAACGCCCGGACCATATTCGGGTCCACCTCAACGGCAACCACCCGGCCCGAGGGCACTTGCCCGGCCAGGCGACGGGTCAGCGTCCCCAGCCCCGGCCCGATCTCCAGCACGGTGTCCGCCGGATCGAGCTCCGCCGCTTCGACGATTTTGGATAAATGGTAGGAATCGGCCAGGAAGTTTTGACCCAACCCTTTGCGAGGACGTAAGCGGTACTTCCGTAGAAGGCCCTGAACCGACACGGGACGCTACCGCTCCTGGGGCCACTGGGGCAGAACGTAGCGAATTTCGTTGACCGGCGGCGGGTCGCCCAGAATATAAACTTCAGTCCAGCGGTACCACAAGGGAGGCTCCTCCTCATCGAAGCCGAGATCGATGTGCTTGCCCAGGATGCTGCCGCCGGTGTCCCCGGCCAGGGCTACCCCGTACCCCGGAACGTACAACCGGGTGCCCAGCGGGATGACCGAGGGGTCCACGGCCACAACGCCATAGCCCGCCGGCAGACCGCTCCGGGTGATGCCATAAGCCGGATGGTCCGGTGACTTACCGGAGGTCGCCGCCGAATAGCTCGTCGCCAGCATCCGAATCTTGCGCCAGTAGGGCAGTTGGCCCGCCTCCGTTTCTATCTGGCGCGGGGTGATTTTGGTGCCATAAGCGATAACCCTGGTCTCGGGTTCGCTATCGACCCATTCCTCTTCCAACACCCGCCAAATCTCCCGGCCGTCTTCGTACCGAACGCGGGTCCGGCTCTTGTTGACGCCCATCGAGCCGGTCTGGCGCAGAACCGTTGTGTCCAGTTCAAGGTCGGGGTCCGGCAGCCACTGGCTTTCAAAGGGGATGGTTTCTTCTTCGATCTCCAGGGCCTCCTCGACCCTGACCACGCGGATCGCCATATCTTCCTTGAGCGGCGTGTCCGGGGGGGGCAGGGCATAATCTTGCCCCATCAGGCTGACGCCTTCCTGGGCCAGCACCTCGCCCACGTATTCCCGGCGGGTGCGCGTTTTCAACGTTCGCCCGTCGGCGACGATGGCCACCGGCCTGGAGCGTTCAATGAAGATGCGCAGACCGGGCGACAAGGCGGTCCCCAGGCTGGGCGTGACCTTATCGCCCAGGAAAAGAACAAACCCCTGGTCCAGCAGAGCTTCGCCAACGGTGTGGCGGGTGGTGTAAAAGGTGCTGGCCGGACCGTCTTTGAGTTGCAACTGAACGGGGATCGCCCGGCGGACCACAAAGCGGATGGGGGCGGGGCGATGGCGCTCCAGGTCGGGCGAGCGCTGAAACTCGCGGGCGGGGAAATCCGGCGCAACGACGGAGGCCAGTTTCGCTCGCGGCGAGGGCAGGCCAGCTTCGATAGACCAGACCCGCCCCTCCACCAGAACCTCATCGTAAGGGCCGAGATGGACGCCGGCCTGGTCGAAGACGTCCAGAACCCGTTGGCCGTGGGAAAAGAGGCGGAGGGTCCGCCCATCGGCCTCAATCGTCACCGGGCGGGCCAACTGCACCGAAACGACGTCGCCCGGAGCGACGCCGTCGCCGGGCGGCGGCCAGATAATGTCCTCGGCCTGGGCGCTCAAGCCCGCCTCGCGCAAAACCGAGGCCACATTCAAGCGGTGGGTACGAACGGTGTACGGCTGGCCATTGATGACCAGCGTCACCGGCTGGCCGGTCAATTTGTAGCCGCTCGCCGCCAGCAACAGAACGAGGAGCAGGCCGCCCCCCTGCGCCAACGGTCGCCAGGTAAAGCAAGCCTTCAAAAACCGCCACAAGTGCCGTACCAGCGGGCTCAGAGCCACGACAGACGAAACCTCTCACAGAAGTGAAAAGCGGGCCTCAATGACCCGCGCCGTGAAAAGAAACGCACCCAAGAACCGGGCCGGGTTTGAGACGATGGAAGCCGAGCAGAACAGCCAGGCGCTCCTACGGCACCCAGGAGGGTCTGCTTACGGCTGCTTCCTTCCGGACCTGACCGGGTTCACAGGCTCCTGCCGCGTAGGACCCAACTGAACCGCCCGGCTTCCATCGCCTCAAGCCCAACCATCTGTACACCCAACAGGCGGAGAGGGAGGGATTTGAACCCTCGAGGCTGTTACACCTACACGATTTCCAATCGTGCGCACTCGACCGAACTATGCGACCTCTCCAAACTGGCGGGAAGGGTGGGATTCGAACCCACGGTGGACCCGAGGCCCACAACGGTTTTCGAGACCGCCCCAATCGTCCACTCTGGCACCTTCCCACGATGGAGATTGGAGATTCGAGATTTACCTTGGGGCCCCTAATCTCTAATCCCCAATCCCTAATATCCTAATTTTTATCCGCCAGGATTATAGCACGTCGTCTGTGATGGAGCAAAAACTACTTTGGAATCCCTCCCCCGGTTATGGTATAATTCAGTTTCCATCCATGTTGGTTCTAAGTAACTGTCCGTAAATAACTTCTCGCTTTTTTCCAAGAAACATCCTGCAAAAATGACAAGTTATTTCTGGACAACCGCTAACGCTCGCTGAAGGGAGAAAACGCAATGTCCGTGTACGCTGGCAAACTGCTGCGCGTCGATTTGAGCCAGGGAACCTGGCACGAAGAAGAGATCCCGGAGGATGCGGTCCGAACCTGGCTGCTCGGCTCCGGTTACGCCGCCAAATTGTATTACGACGAGATGGACCCGGCGGTCGAACCGCTCGATCCCCGCAACCCTCTGTACGTGATGAACGGCGTTTTGGCCGGCACCTTTGCCCCGACCGGCTGCCGCTCCAGCTGGTGCGGGCGCGCCCCGCTGACCGGCATTTGGAACGAGGCCAACCTGGGCAACTATTGGGGGGCCGAACTGCGTTTCGCCGGTTACGACGGCCTGGTCATTACCGGCCGGGCGGAAAAGCCGGTCTACCTCTACATCAACAGCATCGAAGGCACGATTGAGTTGCGCGACGCGGGCCATCTGTGGGGCAAAAACTACTTTGAAACCGCCGAAACCCTGGCCGCCGAAATCGATAAGCGCGCCCAGATCGCGGGCATCGGCACCGCCGGCGAGCGCCTGGTGAAAGTTGCCGGCATTATGAGCGGCCCCAAGCACTACGTCCGGGCCGCCGCCCGGGGCGGGATGGGGGCCTTGCTCGGCTCGAAGAACCTCAAGGCCATCGCGGTCAGGGGCAAGGACCGGCCCCAATATCCCGACCGGAGGGCTTTTCTGGCCACCGTCAAAGAGCAGAACGCCTTCATCAAGGAAAATTCGATTGCGATGAGCAACTTCGGCACCGCCGGGGGGGTGATCGGCACCGAACAGACCGGCGATATGCCGATGCAAAACTGGCAGCTGGGCAGTTGGGACACCGCTCACCAAATCTCCGGCCAGACCATCTACGACACCATCTGGGTGCGGCACACCAATTGCTTTGCCTGCCCCATCGGCTGCGGCAAGGAGGTTGAAGTCCCGGAGGGCAGGTACAAGACCCCTCGCGGCGAGGGCGTCGAGTACGAAACCCTGGCCGGCTTCGGCGGAATGACCCGCAACGACAACCTGGAGGCCATCGCCCTGGCCAACAGCCTGTGCAACGATTACGGCCTGGATACGATCTCTACCTCTAGCGTGATTGCCTTTGCCCTGGAAGCTTACGAAAAGGAAATCATCGGCCCGGACGAGACCGAAGGGGTAGCCCTACGTTTCAGCGACCCCGAGGCCGTCATCCACACCCTGCGGCTCATCGCCGAGCGGCGCGGCGTGGGCGACGCCCTGGCCGAAGGGGTGCGCGAGGCCGCCCGCCGCCTGGGCGACGGAGCCGAGGATTTCGCCATTCACGTCAAGGGCCTGGAAATCGCTTATCACGACCCGCGCGCCTTCACCTCGATGGCGGTCAACTACGCCACCGCTGCGCGGGGAGGCTGCCACCTGGAGGCGATCAGTTACTGGAACGGCTACGGGCTGCTGATGCCCGATCTGGGCTACGATGAGGTGCTGGACCGCTTCGCCTCCAACGAGGCTTCGGCCCGCCTGGCCTACGATTATCAAAATTATATGAGCGTCTACAATCCGCTGGGGCTGTGCAAATTCATCGCCAAGGGCAATATTGGACCGGACCGGGTGTGCGAGATCGTCAACAGCGCCCTGGGCTGGGACTGGAACGCGGAGGCGCTGTTAGAAACCGGCGACCGCATCTTCCAGATCAAGCGCCTGATCAACCTGCGCCTGGGCGTCACCCCCGCCGACGACACGCTGCCCAAACGCCTGCTAACCGAGCCGCGACCCTCCGGCTCGGCTGCGGGCGTGCTACCGGATATGGACACGATGATGCCGGTCTACTACGGCCTGCGCGAGTGGGATGGGGAAACCGGCGCGCCCAGCCCGGCCCGCCTGGAGCGATTGGGCATCGCGGCCCGGTAGCAGAACCTGGCGAGCCGGAGCGCCGGTATCGAGGCCCGGCCGGTGATCGGGCCGCACCCGGCTCCGGTAAGAATGGATCGGATGGTTCGGCTGGCCGTTGTAGGGCCGGTCGAAGGGGATGGTGGCCACAGCGCCACTCTTCCAAAACGCCTCGGCGGCCTCATCGGTCCGGGGCCCGTTGAGATAGTCCGCGATCTTGTCCATCGGGGCCGTAATAGCCCCCACCAGCCAACCGCTCCTGGCCGGGCCATAGTCCAGCGTGTTGACCAGAACCACGCGCAGGAAGGCCACAGAAACTCGCGAGGCTTCGGGCGCGTGCTCCACGGTAGCCTGCCACACCGCCTCTACCGAGGTGCGAACCAGCGCGGTATTATCCGATTGCCCTCCTGCGGGCGCTGTCAAAATAACAAAAACGACGAGGTCACCTTCCTCGTCGAGTTCAATCTGAACAACGTCCAGCGCCGGGTCCAGCCCCTCCGCCGTGTTGGCTAACGCCTGGAGGGGACCTGCCGCCTGCCCCGGCGAGAAGCCAACCTCTCGCGCCGGGGCAGGCAAGCCAGGCGTTCCGCTACCAAGCGTTGTCGCACAGGCGCTAACCACCAGAGATAAACTCGCCAACATAACTAACCACTTCGTTCGCCACATTTCACGCCTCCTACGTACTTCGCTAAATAAACCGGTTGGGGCGTCTCCGGCCTGGCGAGAACTTGTTAAATAACTACTCTTCTGACGCTGCAACAACCTTAATTTCTTACATCGTGAAGCGGTAAGCCCGGCTTCGGCAGCAAGGACACGCATTTGACCCGCTCCCGGCCGCCTCCTATAATCCCAAACATCACCAAAGCAGAGGAAGGGCTATGGGCAGCTTCACAACCGAAATCAGGATCGATGCGCCGGTCAACGCAGTGTGGGCGGTCTTGGCGGACATTGGCGAAATTTATCGCTGGAATCCCGGCGTTGTCAGTTCTCACCTTACCACAGATACGGCGACAGATGTCGGCGCGAGTCGATATTGTGACCTGGGGGGCAATAACTATTTGGATGAAAAAGTCGTCGAATGGGAAGAGGGCCAGCGCCTGACGATGCGCATTGTCCGCACGAATCTACCGTTCAAAACCGCCGACATCCGCTTCAAACTGCGGGCCGACAACGGGGCCACAGTTGTCAGCGTCTCGCCGGATTACCGGCTCAAGTTCAGCCTGCTCGGAACGCTTCTCGACCAGCTCTACGTGCGCCGCACCTACGCCAAGGGGATGAAGGCTTTATTGACCGGGCTCAAGCACTACATTGAGAGCGGGCAGCAGCCCTAAGGCCGGGTGACCAACTACGGCTTGAGGATGATCTTGCCGAACACGTCCCGCGCCTCCAGCCGCCGGTGCCCCTCGGCGGCCTCGGCCAGGGGCAGAACGGTATCGATGATCGGCGTGAGCCGGCCCCGCCCGACCAGGTCCAGAACCGTGTAGAAATCGTTTTGATTAGAGCTGAAAGAGCCGATCAGCCGGGCCTGCTTGGCGAACAGGCTCCACAGATCGGTCTGGCCCCAACGACCGCTGCTCGCGCCGCAGGTGACCACGCGCCCGCCGATGGCCAGGGCCTCCACGCTCTCCTTCCAGGTATCCGCCCCAATGTGCTCGAAAACGATGTCCACGCCCCGGCCACCGGTCAGCTTCTTGACCGCTCGACCGAAGCGCGGGGTCTGGCGGTAGTTGATCACCGCCTCAGCGCCCAATTCTTTCGCCCTGTCCAGTTTCTCGTCGCTGCTGGCGGCGGCGATGACCCGGCAGCCCAGATGCCGGGCCACCTGGATGCCGGCTACACCCACCCCGCTCCCGGCGGCCAGGACCAGCACGGTTTCCCCTTCGCTGGCCTCAGCCCGGCAGAGCATATGCCAGGCCGTACCGAAGGCAATGAAGGTGGCCGCCGCCCTCTCATCGGATACGCCGTCGGGAATGGGGGCCGGGTTGTAGGCGGGGACCTTGATGTACTCGGCGTAACCCCCTTTGGCCTGGATGCCGACGATGATCCGCCGGCGGCACATATTCTCCTCGCCCGCCTGGCAAAAATCGCACTCCCGGCACCAGATGCCGGGGCCGACCGCAACCCGGTCCCCGCTGCGCCAGCGAGTCACACCATCTCCCAGGGCCACCACCTCGCCCGCCGCCTCGCTGCCCAGAATGTGCGGCAACGATACTTTGACCGCCTGGGCCCCTTTCCGGGCGAAGACGTCCAGATGGTTCAGGGCCGCGGCCTTGACCCGAATCACGATCTCGCCGGGGCCGGGCTCCGGCGTCGGCCAGTCTTGATACTGCAACACCTCCGGCCCGCCCCGGCGATGCATGACGACAGCTTTCAAGGTAGTTCCTC
>JBHHXL010000096.1:0-13569 GCA_046757065.1 Anaerolineae bacterium | reverse complement strand
TTTGCACGCTGACGGGGCAGAAAAGGAGGTGGCCGAAAAAGCAAATCCCTGGTTCTGACCTTAGAAAGGTTCAACCTTACCAATTTTCCCTAGAGATTAGGAGGAGGACGAATGAAGAACGTAACAAATGTCGTAAAGATCGCAATCTTGCTGGCCTTACTGCTGGCGCTGATGCCGGCCCAGCATACCTTCGCCCAGGGAGGCGTTGCCTGCGAAGAGGATGTAACCGTCCAGGCCGACGACTGGCTGTCGAAGCTGGCCGACAAATTCTACGGCGACCCGCTGGCCTTTCCGGCCATCGCCGCCGCCACCAACGCCGCCGCCGCCGACGATAGCAGTTACGCCACAATTGGCAACGTCAACATTATTGAAATCGGCTGGAAGCTGTGCATCCCCAGCGCGGCTGACGCCCAGGTCCTGCTGGACACGACCGCCGGCGGCCTGCTGGCCCAAACCGCCGACCTGACCTGCAACACCAGCCACGTTGGCGAAAGGCTGGTCTTCTACCAGCAGGCCGGCATCACCGGCCCCCTGGCGGCCATCACCGGCCCGGGGCTGATCAACGGCTCCCAGGACGCGATCAAAGCCATCAACGACGCCGGCGGCATCTGCGGGGCTACGGTTGAGGTCGTCTTGACCGATACCCAATATGACCCCGAGCAGGAGCTGGCCACTTACGAAATCTACCGCGACTCCGATCCCAGGCCAATGTTCGTGCTGACCTACGCCAGCGCGGCCAGCATTGTTTTGAAAGATCGGGTTGTTGAAGACAAGATCGTCAACATCGCTGCCGGCCTGAACGGCCCCGCGTTCTACGATCCCCCCAATGGCTATACGTTTGGCGTGGCGCCCATCTACTCGGACCAGTTCGCCGGTTTCTTGAAGTGGGCCCAGGACAATTGGGACACCATTAAGCCTGAAGGGGCCGGCGACGACATCGTCGTCGGCGTCATCGGCTGGGACAACGCCTTCGGCACCGGCGCAACCACCGATGAAGCCCTGGCTTATGCCGAGAGCATCGGCGTGACCGTTTTGCCGGTCGAGTTGATGGCCCTGTCCCCAACCGCCGATCCCACCGGCCAGATTCAGAATCTGCAGCTGCAAGGCGCTAACATCATCTACAACCAGTCGCTGGCCTTCACCCCTGCCGCCGTCATCTCCACTATCCGGGCGCTGGGGTTGTGGGACCAATTCATTGTGGGCGGCGTGAACTGGTCGATGGATAACTCGATGCTGGGCTTCCTGGGCGAGAACGCCGAGCTGGCCGAGGGCTACTACGCCGTCTTCCCCTATCTGTATTGGGACGACACCGATCAACCGGCGGTGCGCGCCGCTCAGGCCTCCTTCGATGCCGGGGGCTATCCGCCCGCCGATCATGGCGTGGGCTACCTCCTCAGCTACGGAGCGATGGACGCCGCCCGCCAGATCACCATCCACGCCATCAACCGCGACGGCTTTGAGAACCTCAGCGGGGAAACCTTCTTCAACGCGATGGTCGACCTGGGGACCATCAACGCCGCCGGAATGTACCAATTGGAAGCAAGTAATGGCCGGCGCGCTCCCAACCGGACCCAAATCCGCCAGGTGCAAATCGTTGACGGCCAACCGCAATTCGTCTCGGTTAGCGATTGGTTTGAGCTGCCCGACACCCGGCCCACCCCCAGCCAGTAGGCTCAGGGGGCGAATCCAGTTGAGGGGTGGACTCGATCCCCACTCCTCATCATCTGACACGAACCAAGGAGTGAGCATCCCTGGAAGCGAAGGCCGTGCTTGAGACTCGCGGCGGCAACTGGGGATGCCTCACCCCTCTAATAGAACTGGGTAGATTTAGCCCATGCTTAAAATCAACAACATCGAAGTTGTTTACAGTGATGTCATCCTGGTCCTGCGAGGCATATCCCTTGAAGTAGACGACGGTCAAATCGTGGCCGTCCTGGGCGCGAACGGGGCCGGTAAAACCACCACGCTCAAAGCCATCTCGGGCTTGCTGCACGCCGAGGAGGGCGAAGTCACGCGCGGCAGCATCGAGTTTGAGGGCGAGCGCATCGACCGGCTGCCCGCCGACGAGATCGTCAGGCGCGGCATCGTGCAGGTGCTTGAAGGGCGCAGATTGTTCGAGCACCTGACCGTCGAGGAAAACCTGTTGACCGGCGCTCTGGTCCGGCGCAACAGCAATGGCGCTTCGGTCAATCAAGACCTGGAGCGTATTTACCATTACTTTCCCAGGCTCAAAGACTTGCGCAAGCAAACCAGCGGCTATCTGTCCGGCGGCGAGCAACAGATGCTGGTCATCGGGCGGGGGTTGATGGCCCAGCCTCGGATGATGCTCCTCGACGAACCTTCTATCGGCCTGGCCCCCTTGCTCGTGGAGGAGATTTTTCAGGTCATTCGCCAGATCAACCAGGAGTCTGGAATTCCCATTTTGCTGGTCGAGCAAAACGCGCGCATCGCCCTGGAAGTGGCGGACTACGCCTACGTGATGGAAACCGGCCGGGTCGTCCTGAACGGCCCTTCGGACCAACTGGCCCAAAACGAGGACATCAAAGAGTTTTATCTTGGCCTGACCCAACTTGGTGAACGAAAGAGCTACCGTGACATAAAGCATTACAAACGACGCAAGCGATGGTTGGGTTGAGTAACAACCTCTTTACCCCTGCTCTCCGGCAATACCGACCCGGCGCCGTCGGTTTGCAAACAAGTAGCTCTACAACTGAAAACTCGCTGTCGTAACGAACCGGCGTAATGCCCGGGGGCGGCGCTTTGTGACGTCCACTCGTATGGATGCCATACGCCCCGGCAGATGGCCCGGCAGCCCCGCTCAATTGACTTTTTTGCGCTTTTGAGGTGTAATACCAACTATCGGAATAAACTTTCGAGGAGAAAGGAGTTCTTTGTGAAACGAGCATTATTGCTGCTAACTAGCCTCATTCTCGTTCTGGCCGCTTGCGGATCGCCGCCGCCCGGGGCCGGGACGGAGGAAAGTCCCCAACAACCGGCGGCCACCGAGGCCGGCGGTGGCCCGGCGCAACCGACCGAGGAAGCGGTAGTCGTTGAGATCAAACCAACGCCAACGCCCAAACCGCCGCCGCCAACACCCACCGCCCGGCCGACGGCTACACCGACCAACACCCCGGAGCCGGTCGCGGAAGGCGAAACGCCCGAACCTACCCCCACGCCGGAGGGCCCCGTCTTCCGGGGCGGGCCGATGGTTGAAATCCCGGCCGGTCCTTTCACGATGGGCGCTGACGACAGCGAACCCAACGAAGGCCCGGCCCACGAGGTCGATCTACCGGCCTACCTCATCGACCAATTCGAAGTGACCAACGCCGACTTCGCGGTCTTTATCGAGGACAGCGGCTATGCAGCCGAAGGCGATTGGCAATCCAAATTTGGCGACGGCAAAGAAAACCACCCGGTGGTCAAAGTCACCTTCAACGACGCCACAGCTTACTGCGAATGGGCCGGCAAACGGTTGCCAACCGAAGCCGAATGGGAGAAAGCTGCCCAGGGCCCCGACGGCCTGCGCTTCCCCTGGGGCAACGAGTACGATGAAAGCAAGTTCAACGGCAAAGCCAGCGGCCTGCGGGGCACGGTTGCCGTCGGCAGCTTCGGCGAAGGCGTTAGCGGCTACGAGGTGTTCGATATGGCCGGCAACGTTTGGGAATGGGTCGATGCGCCGTACATCGGCTATCCCAACAGCACCTTCGAGGACCCGCAATACAGCCCTGAATTCCGCGTCACCCGTGGCGGCGGCTGGTTCGATGAAGAAGCCCAGGTCAAAACCACCAACCGCAGCGGCTCGGTAGTGGCCCTGGCCAACGACGACGTCGGCTTCCGCTGCGCCGCAGACGTAGAATAACCTGTCGCAGGTCGCAAGGTCGCAACTTGCGACCTGCCAAGGAGTTGCCTATGTCTCTCACAGATCGGCTCAAGCAAACCATCGCCCACGGCTATGCGAATGCCCCGGCCTTGCGCCGCTTGATGGATGAGGCCGGCCTCACCCCGGCCGACATCCAATCCGTGGCCGATTTGCCCAAAATCCCGGTCACAACCAAAGATCAACTGGCCCAGATGCAGAAAGACAACCCGCCCTTTGGCGGCTGGTTGGCCGTGCCGCTGGAGGGCTTGCAGCGCATCTACATCTCCCCCGGCCCGCTTTTCGAACCCGGCGGCGAGGAAACGTTGGATGAAGCGCGCCTGGAAGCCTTTCGAGCGGCCGGGCTGGGCCCGGGGGACGTGGTTTTGAACACCTTTCTGTACCACCTGGTGCCGGCCGGCCTCATGCTCGACGCGGCGCTGCGCGGTATCGGGGCCACGGTCGTGCCGACCGGCCCCGGCAACACCGACTACCAGGTGCAGATTATGATGGCCCTGGGCGCAACCGGCTACGTCGGCACGCCCAGTTTCTTGAAAGTTATCTTTCAAAAGGCCGAAGCGATGGGCATCCCCCGCCAAGCCATTCCCATCAAGAAAGGGTTCTTCTCCGCCGAACCCTACCCGCCTTCGCTGCGGGCCTTCTTTGAAGAAGATTACGGGATGACCACCTCGCAAAGCTACGCCACCGCCGAATTAGGGGTGATCGCCTTTGATCGAACCGGAGAAACAACCCTGAAACTGGTTCGCAATCTCATCGTCGAAATCGTTGACCCGGAGTCGGGCCAGCCGGTTCCGCCCGGCGAGCCGGGCCACGTAGTTGTCACCACCTTCGACAAAACGTACCCCCTGGTCCGGCTGGGCACCGGCGATCTGAGCGCCTTTGTCGGCCAGCCGGATGCGGAAGGTTATTACACTCACATCAAGGGCTGGATGGGCCGCGTGGGCGATGCCATCAAGGTTCGCGGTATGTTCCTGCACCCGCTACAACTTAAGGCCGCCATCGCCCAGTTTGAGGAACTGGGCAACGTGCAGGCCATCGTCACCCGGCCCGACACGCGGGATCACGTCAGGCTCCGGGTGGAGATGAAGAATGGGACAGCGGACGAAGAGGCTTTGCGGGAAAAGGTGAAGGCCGCCGCCAGCCAGGCCTGCCGGCTGAAAGTCGATGAGGTTGAATTTGTGGCAGCCGGTTCGATTGAGGAGTCGGCCCGGACGGTGGTGGACGAACGCACCTGGGAGTAGCCGCGCCTAAAGCCCTTGCTCCCCCAGCCGCTCCAGTAATTTGCCATAGGCCGTCTGGCCGCGCTCGAAGTTAATGAGGCGGAAAAACTCGTTGGGGGCGTGGATGTTCTCGTCCTCCAGGCCGAAGGCAAAGTTGACGGTGAACGCGCCCAGGTGCTCCAGAAACAGGGCGCAAACCGGAATGCTGCCCCCGCTGCGGGTGTAGAGCGGCGGTTTGCCGTACAGTTCTTCGTGGACCGCCGCCGCAGCCTGGTTGCCGGGGTGATCGACCGGCATCAGGTAAGGTTGGGCCTGAAACGGCTCGCGCTTGACCGTGACCTTCACGCCGGGCGGCGCGTGCTTTTCAACGTGGGCGGCGATCAGGTCCACAATCTGGGCCGGGTTCTGGTTCGCCACCAGGCGGCAGGTGATCTTGGCCTGGGCCATCGCGGGCAGAACCGTCTTGGTCCCCTCACCCTGGAAGCCGCCCCAGATGCCGTTCACCTCGAGGGTGGGCCTGGCCCAAACCCGCTCATAGGTGGAGTAGCCCGGCTCGCCAAAAAGGGCATCCACCCCGATTTCGGCCCGGTAAGCCGCCTCGTCGTAGGGGATGGCGGCCAGGTGGGCGCGGTCCTCGTCGGAGAGCGGGACGACCGCCTCGTAAAAGCCATCGACCAGGATTTTCCCGGCGGGACTGCGCATCGAGTCCAGGATGCGAACTAAGGCGTGAATCGGATTCTGGACCGCCCCGCCGTACACCCCAGAGTGCAAATCGCTGTCAGGCCCTTGAACATCGATCTGAACCCCGCAGCCGCCCCGCAAGCCGACGAGCAGGGCCGGCTGGTCCTCGCTCCATTGGCCGCCGTCGGCGCTGAGCACCAGGTCGCAGGCCAGCAAGTCTTTGTGGGCGGCGATAAAGTCTCGAAGCTGCGGGCTGCCAATCTCCTCCTGGCCCTCGAAAAAGAACTTCAGGTTAACGGGCAGCGCCCCCTCTCCTTTGAGCATAGCCTCGGTCGCCAGGATGGGGATGAGCATATTGCCCTTATCATCGGATGCGCCCCGGGCGTAAACCCGGTCGTTTTCGACCCTCGGCTCAAAGGGCGGATGAGCCCACAATTCAAGCGGATCGACCGGTTGGGTGTCAAAATGCCCGTAGATCAAGATGGTTGGCTTGCCGGGGGCGTGCAGCCATTCGCCGTAGACGACGGGATGCCCGCCCGTCGGCCTGATCTGCACCCCTTCGATGCCGGCTGAGCGCATCCGGGCTGCCACCCACCCGGCGGCCCGCTGAACGTCAGCGGTGTGCTCGGCCAGGGCCGAGATACTGGGAATGCGCAAGAAATCCAACATCTCGTCCAGGAATTGGGCGCGATGTTGCTCCAGATAGGCTGCCCACTGAGACATATCACGTTTCTCCATTCTCTATTGAATTTGAAGAAGGGTTTCAAGGCGCTCAGTATAGCACGATTCGCATCTCGCTGGCAATCAGCGGGGAAAGGGGAGGCGTTTCAATCTTAGCCGCCGACCGGTTTGGCGACGACGATCAGGCGGTGACTGTACCACACGACCGCTCTTTTCATCGATCAGGTTGACCCTGAGATGACCGGTCTTCTCTTCGATGACAATTTGCGGGTATGTGTAGTTTTCGGACCCTGGTTGAACGGCCATGATTACATCCAGTCTGCGCAGATGAGCCGGATCAGGCTATCAACTGAGCACATAGGGGGTAAGCCCCAATCACAAACAGCGTCCTAGGCCTGCACGGCGCGGCGGCGGCGGCCCCACAGGAGGTTGCCCCGAACAATCTCTTTAGCCAGTTGATCGGGCGGAATGACGCGCACCAATTTACCATTATTCGCATCGATAATGCGGACAATCACCTCGTGAGTCTCTTTATTGATCTCGAACTCGGCGTAGGTGCGTGGCCGCTGAGGCTGCTGCGGTTCGGCCTCTTGCTGGCGCTTGTCGGCGATGTCGGCGGACTTCTCGCTTGCCTCGACCGCCGGCATCTCCTGCGCCTGCTGTTTCCAGTAGCCCTCGCGGGCCACCTCGTTCAAGGCCAACGTTTGCCCCTGCGTGTCCTTGAGGGTCCCCTGGATAGGGTTAATGGGATCCATTGTTGGTTCTCCCGGTGTTGCTTATGCCAGGCGGTTCAAAAGCCCTGCCATTCCAGCCATCGCCGCCTGGGTCGATTGAAACTGGTACTGCATCGTAAAGAATTGTGACTGAAATTCATAAAGTTGTTTGCGTAAAGCATCCTCTCGCGTCGACAGGCGAGCTTCAAACCTGTCGATGCGATTGTCCAGCAATTCAATTTGGTCGTCAATGCCCTCTTTGGTGGTCGGTATGATCGCACCGGTTCCGTCTACGTAATCGGCCAGGCGACTATCGGCGTTATCCAGGATGTAGTCCAAGAGATCGGCCACATCTTGAAAATCATCGTCCAGGGCCGAGGTCAAGGCGCTTTCGTCGGATAGACTGAGGGACACGTTGTCGCTGTCCAGGGTGATGCCCAGGTCGCTCAAACTTTGCGGCGCGCCGCTGGCCGTTTTATCGAGTTGGGGCTCGGTCTTGAGCTTGAGATGGCCGACCAGGTCGTTTACATCCTCCAGCAACGATTTAACCTTGGCTACCACGTCATCGTTATCTTTAGCGGCTCTGTGAGGAATTGTGTGGTAATGTAGGACACGCGGAGCGTGTTAGTTTGTCCCGCACAAGCTAACAGCTTGTGCTACAAAACCCCATAAAAGCTCAAAGAGCCTCTTTAGCCACGGTAAGTTGGGTGGTTGCCTCTTTTTTCAGATTGAGGGTCAGGCCACTGATGACGTCATTCAGGCCGGTGTTGCCCTGGCGGGTGACGCTCACGCCGTTGACGGCCAAAGAGGCGTCCTCTGCCGCCTGGGCCTGGGAGAACCCCAGGCCATCCCCGCCGCCCGTGCCATCGGTGTAGGAGATGGCAGCGTTGGTGCCGGTATTGGCGCTGGTCAGGACGAGTTTGTTGTCGACGACGGTGGCCACCACCGCCTCGACACCGGCCCCTTCGTAGTCAACGAGATTGATCTTGCCTTTGATGTCGTTCAGACTATCGGTGGTGTCAATGGTGATATTCTGGCCGGTCGCCAGTCGTTGCTGGTGAACGCCCAACCTTCGGTTAACGTTGCGAAGTGAGTGTAGCGCGTTCAACGCGCCAATGTTACTTGCTATACGGGTAAAATCTGCGACTGCCATTTTAAGTAACCTCCATGTTAATTGTTTTCGGTATCCATACCTTAGATTTTGGTTGAGGTTTGAAGCTGGTGAACTGCCTGGCCGGGTGCCAGCCAATCGAGGCGACAGTTCTTAGACCCCGATGGCTTACGGCAACGCTCCGAATACGGTTAATACCTTTATTCCAACACCACCTCCTGCTCGCTGGTTTTGTATTCAGTTGTGTTATTATTATCGGAAGTTGACAAAGGCACTTGAGCAATTATGGAAATTTTTTACGATACCTTTATGTTTTGTTCCTCTTGACAAAGAACTTCCGCCTGTGGTATGCTGACCATCGTTTCAAGTGGTTCGTGTTATCAGGCAAGGATAGAGGTTGTGGCTAAAGACCTGCCATATTGGGTTGGGTTCAGCAGGGTGCGGGGCATCGGCCCGCGCCGCTTCAAGATGTTGGTAGACCGCTTTGAGAGCGTCGGGTCCGCCTGGCGGGCCAGCGCCGGCCGGTTGCGGGCGGCGGGCCTGGACCGGCGGTCCATCGCCTCCTTGCTCCAGGCGCGGCAGGAGCTGGACCTTGAGGCCGAGATGCAACAGCTTGAGGCAAACGCCATCACGGTTCTGACCTGGGACGACCCGGATTACCCATCCCTGCTACGCAGCATCCCGGACCCGCCCTTCATCTTATATATCCGGGGAGAGCTACTGCCCCAGGACGACTGGGCGCTGGCCGTGGTGGGAACGCGATACGCCTCGGTTTACGGCAAAGAAGTCACGCGCCAGCTTGTGGCCGGCCTGGCCTCCGGCGGGGTGACAGTGATCAGCGGCCTGGCCCGGGGCATCGACACGGCGGCCCACCGCGCGGCGGTAGAGGTTGGCGGGCGGACGGTGGCTGTCTTGGGCAGCGGCGTGGACGTGATTTATCCGGCCCAAAATAGAAAGCTGGCCGAACGCATCCTGGAAAACGGGGCGCTGGTGTCCGAGTACCCCCTGGGCACCCAGCCGGAGGCCGGTAACTTTCCCCGCCGCAACCGCATCATCAGCGGCCTGAGCCTGGGCGTGTTGATCGTCGAAGGCGCGGAAAACAGCGGGGCGCGCATCACCACCAATTTCGCCCTGGAGCAGGGCCGGGAGGTGCTCGCCGTGCCGGGCAATATCCTGGCCCGGGGCAGTCGCGGGCCCAACCGGCTCATCCAGCAGGGAGCCAAGCTGGTGACCAGCGTCGGCGACATCCTGGAGGAGTTAAACTTAACGATGGTCGAACAACACTCAGCGGCGCGAGCCATCATTCCCGAAAATGAAACCGAGGCCCTGCTCCTACAGCATCTCTCGGCTGAACCGCAGCACGTCGATGACCTGGGGCGCAGGGTCAACCTGCCCGCCGCCGAGATTGCCAGCACCCTGACGATGATGGAGCTCAAGGGCCAGGTTCGGCAGGTGGGCGGGATGAATTACGTGCTGGCCCGGGAGCTTCCGGCCGGCTACCGGATCGAGTGAGGAAGGGGCCGATACATCGATGCACACCTTGATTATGGCCGGCGGCGTGGGCACGCGACTCTGGCCGCGCAGCCGCCGCTCAATGCCCAAACAATTGCTCAATCTAACCGGCGATAAAACGATGATGCAGGCCACCGTCGAGCGGGTGCGCCCCCTGACGCCGCCGGAACATATTTTTGTCGTCACCGGGGAGCCTTACGTGCCGCTCATCCACGAGCAGATTCCGGACGTTCCGCTGGAAAACCTGATCGCCGAACCGAGCGGAAAAAATACAGCCCCGGCCATCGCCCTGGGGATCGCCCACATGCGGCGGCGAGGGATTGAAGATACGGTCGTCGTTCTGCCCGCCGACCACATCATCCTCGATGAGGAGCAGTACCGCCAGGCGCTGCGGGCCGCCGAAGCCGTAGCCGGCCAGGGCAGGCTGGTGACGCTGGGCATTACACCGACCGGACCGGAAACCGGCTACGGCTACATTCATCGCGGGCAAACCGTGGGCCGCTTCAACGGTCAGGAAGCCTACCAGGTGCAACGGTTCCTGGAAAAGCCATCGCTGGAACGAGCGCAGGTCCTGGTTAGCACCGGCGAGTATTACTGGAATAGCGGTATGTTCATCTGGCGGATTGACACCTTCTGCCGGGCGTTGGCCGAGCATATGCCGGCCCTGTTTGATCAGGCAGACCAGATCGAGCGGGCGCTGGCCGGTGATGATCCAGGGCCAACCCTGCGGGCCATCTGGCAAAACGTCCAGGCCGAAAGCATCGACTACGGCTTGATGGAACGGGCCGGGCAGGTGGCCGTCGTGCCCATCGACGTTGGCTGGAACGACGTCGGTAGCTGGCAGGCGCTGATGGACGTTCAGCAACCCGATGAGAAGGGGAATGTCATCCTTGGCAGCGAACATCTGAGCCTCGATACCAGCGATACGTTAATCCAGGGCACGGGCAAGCTGGTGGCAACCATCGGCTTGCAGGGGATGGTCATCATTGAAACCGAAGACGCGCTCCTGGTCTGCCCCAAGGACAGAACCCAGGATGTGAAGCAAATCGTCGAGCATTTGAAACGGGCAGGAAGAACTGAATATCTCTAAGTAAGGAAAGATGGGGGGCACGTATCGCGTCAATTCATATAGATTCCCATTTGTTACACCAACCAAATCCAACAGATCAAGGAATGTGGATAGTATGCCTACAGAGCCAATTACCGCTTATTGCGTGAAATGCAAAGAAAAACGGCCTATGAACAATCCGGAGGCCGTCTACACCCAAAATGGAACGCCGGGCACGAGGGGCCAATGCCCCGTGTGCGGCACCAATATGTTCAAGATGGGCCGCACCCCAGCCCACGAGGATTTGCCCAAACCCGAAGTGAAAGCAGGGCAACGCGCGCGCAAAAAAGGGAAACGTGCCAAACGCTCCGGCAAGCTGGTCATCGTCGAATCGCCGGCCAAGGCACGCACCGTGGGCAAGTTCCTGGGCAAAGGCTACAAAGTCAAGGCCTCGGTGGGCCACGTGCGCGACCTGCTGCGCTCCCAGCTATCGGTCGATGTTGAGAACGACTTCGCGCCCAAATACCGCGTACCCAACGAGAAACGAGACGTGGTCAAAGAGCTGAAGGCGGCCGTGGACGCCGCCCAGGAAGTGTACCTGGCCACCGACCCCGACCGCGAGGGCGAAGCCATTGCCTGGCATCTGATCGAGGCCACCGGCATCGAGCCGGAGCAGGCCCGGCGGGTCGTCTTCCACGAAATCACCAAAGATGCGGTGGCCAAAGCGTTTGCCCAGCCCCGCGACATCGATATGAAGCGGGTCGATGCCCAGCAGGCCCGGCGTATACTGGACCGGCTGGTCGGCTATATGATCAGCCCCTTGCTCTGGAACCGGGTCCGGGGCCGCACCAGCGCCGGGCGGGTGCAGAGTGTGGCCCTGCGCCTGATCGTCGAGCGCGAACGAGAAATTGAAGATTTCGTCCCGGAAGAATACTGGTCTATCAAAGCCGACCTGACCAAACAGGACCGCTCGCTGCCGCCCAAGGAGCGGGAATTCGAGGCCGAGCTGCGGCGCATCGCGGGCAAGAAGATCGACCTTAAGACCGAGGCCGACACCCACCAGATCGTGGCCGACCTGGAGAAATCGAGCTACCAGGTCTCCGAGGTCAAGCGCGGCGAGCGGCGGCGCAACCCGGCAGCGCCTTTCATCACCAGCACCCTCCAGCAAGAGGCCAGCCGTCGCCTGGGCTTCGGCGCGCGCAAAACGATGCGCATCGCCCAGCAATTGTATGAAGGGGTGGAACTGGGCAAGGAAGGCACCGTCGGCCTGATCACTTATATGCGCACCGACAGCACGAATGTTGCGCAGCAAGCCCAGGCGGAGGCGCGGGCCTTCATCGCCGAACGCTACGGAAAGGAGCTGCTGCCGGACAAACCGCCCCGCTACAAGACGCGGGCCAAGGCCGCCCAGGAAGCCCACGAAGCCATCCGGCCCACCGGCGTCCGGCGCGAGCCAAAGCGCATCAAGACTCATTTGAGCCGGGACCAGTACCGGCTGTATACCCTCATCTGGCAGCGTTTTGTGGCCAGCCAGATGGCCCCGGCCATTTACGACACGATGACTGTCATCGTCGATGCCGGGCCCAACCCGCCGCAGCGGCCCTATCGTTTCCGGGCCAGCGGCTCGCAGGTCAAGTTCCGGGGGTTCCTGACGGTCTACGAAGAGAGCCTGGATGAGGACGCCAAGCCAGAAGTGGGCCTGGGGGTGATTCTGCCCGATCTGGACAAGGGCGAAATCGTGGACCTGCTGCGCCTGCTGCCGGAGCAGCACTTCACCCAACCGCCCCCGCGCTACACCGAAGCCACGCTGGTGCGCACCCTCGAAAAGCACGGGATTGGCCGGCCCAGCACTTACGCCCCCATCATCACCACCATCCAGCAACGGGGCTACGCCGAGCGGCAGGATAAACGCCTCGTTCCAACCGAATTGGGCCGCGTTGTCAATGATCTACTTGTGGAGCACTTTCCCGATGTGGTTGATATTGACTTCACGGCCAAGATGGAGGAGGACCTGGATCACATCGCGCGCGGCGAACGGGCCTGGGTTCCCGTTGTCTCCGACTTTTACGGGCCGTTCTCGCAGGCCGTCAAAAAAGCCGAAGCCTCGATGCCCAAGGTTGAAATCGCCGACAAACCCATCGGCGAGAAGTGCGAGAAGTGCGGCCACGACCTGGTCCTCAAGCACGGTCGTTTTGGCAAGTTCATCGCCTGCTCCAACTTCCCCGAATGTCGCAACACCCGCCCCTGGCTGGAGCCCATCGGGGTGAAATGCCCCAACGACGGCGGAGAGCTGGTCGAACGCCGCACGCGCCGCGGGCGCATCTTCTACGGTTGCGCCAATTACCCCAACTGCGATTGGAGCAGTTGGAAGAAGCCGCTGCCGAACCCCTGCCCGGTCTGCGGTGGGATACTGGTCGTGCAAAATCGAAAATGGGCCAAATGCCTGAACTGCGAAGAGCAGGTGGCCCTGGACAACCTGCCGCCGCTCCCTGTCGAAAGGGAAACGCCGGCAAAGCCCGAAGAAAGAACCCTGGCTAAAGAACCTTTGTAAGCAACCTTCCGTGAAAATAGAATTCGCGAGGAGTGAGGCACGCCCACGTGCCGGCTGCGAAGCGCGTCGCCGCACGTAGGCGTGCTGGCTCCTCTATTTTCATCGTTGGTGTCGTCCCGCAGGGACTGTCCGACTCCCTTGAAAGTAGTTGTCCGCTCAACCCATTCAATCCAGG